>CANJXV010000201.1 GCA_947478935.1 Comamonadaceae bacterium | reverse complement strand
CGGCGGCGTCTCGCCCTTGCCCTGGGCCATTACCTGGCGCATCGGCTTGTTTGGCGGCTTGCTCTACGCCACGCTGGCCTATAGCGGTTTTGTGTTCGCACCGGCGGCGCATGCCTCGGTGTTGTTGCCTGGCAGCCTGCCCTTGTGGACTACTTTGCTCGCCTTGGTGCTACTCGGTGAGCGCATACGTTGGGGGCGTGCGCTGGGTCTGGGTTTGATCGTCTGCGGCGATGCGCTGGTGGGCGGGGCTAGCTTGTTGCATGCCTTTGATGGCAGCGGTGTTTGGCGCGGTGATGTATTGTTTGTGCTTGCCGCCATGTGCTGGTCTATGTACAGCGTGCTGGTACGCCGCTTTGCTTTGGACGCGGTGCAGGCCACCATCGGCATTACCGCGTTTGCGTTTGTGATGTACGTGCCCGCCTACACATTGGGCTGTTTGCTGGGTTGGTTGCCCGGCCAGATATTGCAAGCGCCCTGGCGTGAAATCCTTTTTCAGATGGGTTTTCAAGGCGTAGGCTCGGTGGTGGTCTCGGGCATTGGCTTTACCAAAATGATTCAGTACTACGGCCCGGTGCGCTCCACCATGATGACCGCCGTGGTGCCCGGTCTGTCCGCTTTGTGCGCGGCTTTGTTTTTGGGCGAACCCCTGCCCTGGAATGTGCTGGCCGGTTTGGCCTTGGTAAGTGGCGGCATTGTGTTTGGCGTGCGCAAAGTGGCGCAGGCTCCCGCAGCGCTAGCGCCACTGCCCGATGTGGCCCTTGAAAAGCCCTGAGCCGCTTGTTAACCATGCACCTTCTGGCCTTTGACACTAGCACCGATGCGCTCAGCGTGGCGGTGATGCGCACCACGCCAACGGGCCCGCTGTATTGGCAACATCAGGGCGCGGGCGGTGCGGCGGCTTCGGGCAGCCTGATAGCCGCCGTCATGGATTTGCTGCGCCAGGCCGATTTGCGCTTGCAGGATCTGGACGCGATTTGTTTTGGCAGCGGCCCCGGCTCGTTTACTGGTTTGCGCACCGCCTGCTCCGTGGCCCAGGGCCTGGCCTATGGTGCGGGCGTGTCGGTTTTGGCCGTCCCATCGTTGCTGGCCTTGGCGCAAAGTGCCCGTGCGCATCATGCGTCGCAGGCTACGCATGGTTGCGTCAATGCTTTGCTCGATGCGCGCATGGACCAGGTTTATGCCGCTAGCTATGCATTTGCCGGTGATGTATGGACCACGGTGCAAGACCCAGGTCTTTTATCGCCCGAGCAAGTGGCCCAATGGGCGCAGTCTGCAGACGCAGCGCTGGGCCCTGACAAGCCTTTGCTCGGCGCTCTGGACGCGCAGCTTGGGAAAGCGAACGATACCCAGCTTGCCAGTGGCCAAGGCGCTGCGCCATGGCGTGCCTGGGCTGGCAATGTGTTTGGCATGTACAGCGAACGCCTTGCCGCGCCCGCAGGCGTATTGTGTTGCGATGCGCTACCGCAGGCTATGGCGATATTGCAAGTGGCGCCAGCGTTGATTGCAGCAGGCGCTTGTGTGCCGCCTGAGCAGGCCTTGCCCCTGTATGTGCGCGATAAAGTCGCCAAAACCACAGGCGAGCGCGCTTTAGAAAAAGCTGCCAAAGCCGGTATAGCGCAAAGCGAGGCTGCGTTAGTTGCCGCGCTTGTTCCCCCACTCGCAGCCCATGCGCAGACACCCGGGACCTAAAGCGCTGGAGCGCGCCCAGGTGCGCTTGACGGCCATGGACATGCCCAGCCTGGCGCGGGTGATGGAAGTGGAACAGCGCGCCTATGCCCACCCCTGGTCGCGCGCCAATTTCAACGATGTATTGCAAAGCGGTTACCACGCGCGCCTGCTGCTCGGTGGGGATACGCTGCTGGGCTACTTTGTGGTCATGCCCGGCGTTCAGGAGGCGCATCTGCTCAACATCACCGTAGACCCCAACTACCAGCGTCAGGGCTGGGGCCGCTTGATGTTGGACGCTGCCCGCCTGTGGGCCTTCAGCGAAGCGGCGCATATCTTGTGGCTGGAGGTACGCGTGGGCAATGCCCGCGCCATACAGGTCTATCAAAGCCATGGCTTTGAAGTGGTCGGGCAGCGCAAGGCCTATTACGCCGCCGGGCGTGGCCAGCGCGAGGATGCGCTGGTGATGCGCTTACAGCTCGGATAATGGCCCCATGCCCCTCACTCTAGACACCCGCCAACGCGCCATGCTTTTGGAGATGGGCGTGCGCGTCTGGCTGCCGGGTACGGATTTCGCAGTAGAGGATTCCAGCGCCTTGCCGGGCTCTGTGTCAGCCGGTGAGGCGAGTCATCCGGGTGTTTTGCGCTCCGGCCAAGGCATGGCCCCGGCGCAGGCTGGCTTGGCAGCGCGCAGGCCCACCTTGCCGAGCCAAGCGAGCGCTGCGGCTACCCAAAGCTACCCAGAGACAAGCGCCGCGCAAAGACCGGCAGGCGCGTTTACCGAAGAGACAAAGCTGAACTCGGGCTCGGAAAGGTACACCACCGCCAGCCACATGGGCGCCGGTAACGCAAGCACAATAAACCGCCTCGGCTCAGGCAGCGCGCCCTTGCTATCGTGGGGCGATGGCGCGAACGACCTCAGCCAAATTGCCGCTATGGACTGGGATGCCTTGGCGCGTACCGCTGCCGATTGCCAGGCTTGCGGTATGTGCGCCGGACGTAGCCACAGCGTGCTCCATGCCCAGTCCGGGCGCCATGCGCGTTGGATGGTGGTGGGCGATCCGCCGAACGAGGACGAAGACGCCACAGGCCAGCCCTTTACCGGCGAGGACGGGCTGCTGCTGTCCAACATGCTTAAAGCCGTGGGCGCAACGCGTGGCGACGTAGTACCCGGTTTGGAGGCGACCTATATCACTGCGGTTAGTAAATGCCGCCCGCCCCAGGGACGTGTGCCGCAGCCCGCCGAGTTAGCCCAGTGCGCGGCCTATTTGCAGCGCGAAATTGCGCTGGTGCAACCGGCGGTAATTCTGGCTATGGGCCGCTTTGCCAACCAGGTCTTGCTGCAAGCCCATCCGCAAGATGCCGCCCTCCCGCTAGACCGCCAGCGCGGTAAGGTGTATCGCTACCAAGGCGTGCCGGTGCTGGTCACCTACACCCCGCAGGCCCTACGGCGCAGACCAGCGGACAAAGCTAAGGCCTGGGCCGATTTGTGCTTGGCGATGGACTTATTGCAGACGCCTGCCTAAGCTTGAGCCTAGGCCAAGCAGGCCTCTGCAAGTTCAAGTCCTTTAGCGCGTCTTTGCGTTGCTTACTTTTCTTTGATGAAGCAAAGAAAAGTGAGGCCTGCGGCAGGCAAAAAGTTGGCCAACAGGCTGCAACCGGTATTTCAAACCCCACAGGCGCCCTAGCCGCGCCGCGTCAAAACCCGCTGCAAATAGGTCCCGGTAAAGCTCCCCGCCGCAGCCGCGATATCCTCTGGCGTACCGGCGGCCACCAGAGTCCCCCCACCCGAACCCCCTTCGGGCCCCATGTCGATCACCCAGTCGGCGGTTTTGATCACGTCCAGGTTGTGTTCAATCACCACGATCGTGTTCCCCGCATCGCGCAACTGGTGCAGCACCTTAAGCAAGAGCGCGATGTCGGCAAAGTGCAAGCCGGTGGTGGGCTCATCCAGGATATACAGCGTACGCCCGGTGTCGCGCTTGGACAATTCGAGTGCCAGCTTTACGCGCTGCGCCTCGCCACCCGAAAGCGTGGTGGCCGACTGGCCCAGGCGGATGTAGCTTAGACCCACGTCCATCAGGGTTTGCAGCTTGCGCGCCAGCGTAGGCACCGCTTGGAAAAAGTCCAGCGCCGCATCCACCGTCAGGTCCAAGATGTGGGCGATGTTTTTACCTTTGTACAGCACCTCTAGCGTCTCGCGGTTGTAGCGCTGGCCGGCGCAGACATCGCAGGGCACATACACATCGGGTAGGAAATGCATTTCCACTTTCACCATGCCATCGCCCTGGCAGGCTTCGCAGCGGCCGCCACCACTGCCGGCCGGCACATTAAAGCTAAAGCGTCCGGCGCCGTAGCCGCGTTCGCGCGCCATGGGCACTTCGGCCATCAACTCGCGGATGGGGGTGAACAAGCCGGTGTAAGTGGCCGGATTGCTGCGTGGCGTGCGGCCTATGGGCGACTGGTCCACGTTAATCACTTTGTCGAAATACTCGATGCCTTCGATGCTGTCGTGCGGCGCCGGTTCCTCGTGCGCGCGGTGGATGGTGCGGGCAGCGGCGGCGTACAAGGTGTCATTCACCAGCGTGGACTTGCCTGAGCCCGATACGCCGGTCACGCAGGTCAACAGGCCCACGGGAAAAGCCACGCTCACGTTTTGCAAATTGTTACCGCGTGCGCCTAACACCCGCAGTGATTGCCAATCTCCCAATGTGGCGCGGTGGCGCGCTTCGCGCTCGGCACGCCGTTCGGCTGCTGGGCTGGGCGCAAAGCGCGACGGGTTTTTAGCCTGGTAAGCAACACTCTCTACCGTGGGCAACCATGCGCGGCGGTGTTCGGGAATGGCTATTTGCAGCGCGCCCGACAGGTACTTGCCCGTCAGAGAATTTGGGTTGTCGCGCACTTGCGCAAAGCTGCCCTGCGCTGTCACCTGCCCGCCGTGCAAACCGGCGCCCGGACCCATGTCGATGACGTAGTCGGCGGCGCGCATCATGTCTTCGTCGTGCTCCACCACCAGCACACTGTTGCCGATGTCGCGCAGATGCCGCAAGGTGCTGATCAGGCGATCGTTGTCACGCTGGTGCAGGCCGATGCTGGGCTCGTCCAACACATACATCACACCGGTCAGACCCGAGCCTATTTGGCTGGCCAGCCGTATGCGTTGCGACTCGCCGCCGCTGAGCGTCTCGGCGCTACGTGAGAGGCTTAAGTAACTCAGGCCCACATCGTTTAAAAACTTTAGCCGCAGCCCAATTTCGCGCACCACTTTGGCGGCAATCTCGCCCTTGGAGCCGCGCAGTTGCAGGCTTTCAAAATAGCATTGCGCTTCTAGCAAAGTACTTTGGCTGATTTCATAAATCGCCCGCGCTTGGCTGCCTTCGCCTACCTTCACATGGCGTGCCTCGGCGCGCAAGCGCGTGCCATTGCATTCGCTGCACGGATGCGTGCTGCGCAAGCGGGCCAGGTCTTCGCGTACCAGGCTGGATTCGGTCTCGCGGTAGCGCCG
>CANJXV010000200.1 GCA_947478935.1 Comamonadaceae bacterium | reverse complement strand
TAGCCTATAGTTTTGTGAATTACCAGCGCACCATGCCGCTTTGAACCATGCAATTTGCCACCTGGAACGTCAATTCTTTAGCGGTGCGCCTGCCCCAGGTGCTGGACTGGCTGAGCGCCAACCCGGTCGATGTACTGGCCTTGCAAGAGACCAAACTTACCGACGATAAATTTCCGCATGATGCCTTCGCGCAAACCGGTTACCAAGCGCAATGGTTCGGGCAAAAAACCTATAACGGCGTTGCCTTGCTGACCAAAACCGAGGCCGTCGATGTGGTGAAAAACATCCCTGGTTTTGAAGATGAGCTGGCGCGGGTGATTAGCGGCACGGTGCAGGGCGTGCGCGTGATTGGGGCCTATTTCCCGAACGGCCAGGCGCCTGGCAGCGACAAATTTGAATACAAAATGGAATGGCTCAAGGCCCTACGGAACTGGGTCAAGGCTGAGCTGGAGGCGCATCCGCAATTGCTGCTGATGGGCGACTACAACATCACCTTTGACGATGCCGATGTCTGGGATCCCGAGGGCATGCGCGAGCAAATTCACTGTACCGAGGAAGAGCGCTACCACCTGCGGGCGCTGGTGGCTATGGGCTTGCACGACAGCCTGCGCCTGTTCCCGCAGCCGCCCAAAAGCTATAGCTGGTGGGATTACCGGGACATGGCTTTTCGCCGCAACCGGGGGCTACGCATCGACCATATTCTGATCAGCCAGGCCCTGCGTGAACGGGCCAGCGCGTGCGTGATCGACAAAACGCCGCGTAAAAACGAAAGGCCTAGCGACCATACGCCAGTGGTGCTGACGCTCAAGCCTACGACCTGAAGCCCGCGTATTTATTCTTCCGGCGACAAAGCCAGTTTTTTGTCCAAACCCAGTTCCTGGATTTTGCGGGTGATGGTGTTGCGGCCTATGCCCAATTTGGTGGCCGCTTCGATACGGCGGCCGCGGGTATTGGTAAGTGCGGCTTGAATCATCCGGGCCTCAAAGCGGCGGGTCAGCGTGTCCCACACCTCGAGATGACCGGTACGCAGCAGTGTCAACGCTTCGTCTTCGAGCTCGACCTCCCAGCCGGTCAGCGGGGGTGGCGTAGCGGGTGCGTTGCCCAGCGCGTTAGGCGAAGGCCAAACCATAGAGGCTTTATCCATCGCGCCGCTATCGATGGGTAATCCTGGCGCTTGGGCAGAGACCTCCGCGTAACCACTGGTGCGCACCAAGGCGGTGCCATCAGGCGCACTCTCGGGCTCAGCGTGCGCCGCGCCCTGGTGCTTGTACACACCAAATTCGGGCGGCAAGTCTTTAGGCTCAATCACCTGGGCAGGCGCCATCACAGTCAGCCAGTGACACACGTTTTCCAATTGGCGCACATTGCCAGGGAAAGCAAAATTTTCGATGGCTGCCAGCGCGCTGTCGGCAATGCGTTTGGGCTCCACGCCCAGTTGCTTGGCGCTGTGCTGCAAAAAGTGGCGCGTGAGCATAGGAATGTCTTCGCGCCGCTCGCGCAGCGCGGGCAAGCGCAGGCGAATAACGTTGAGGCGATGGAACAAGTCCTCGCGAAACGCGCCTTGCTGCACGCGCAATTCCAGATCCTGGTGCGTCGCAGCGATCACGCGTACATTGGCTTTTATGGCGCTGTGGCCGCCCACGCGATAAAAATGGCCGTCACTCAGCACGCGTAGCAAGCGGGTTTGCAACTCAAACGGCATGTCGCCGATTTCGTCCAAAAACAAGGTGCCTTCATCGGCCTGCTCGAAGCGTCCGCGCCGCTGCGCTTGCGCGCCGGTAAATGCTCCACGCTCATGGCCAAAGAGTTCGCTTTCAAGCAATTCTTTAGGAATTGCCGCAGTATTGATAGCCACAAACGGTCCGCTGGCACGCGGAGAATGTTTGTGCAAGGCGCGGGCCACCAGTTCTTTGCCCGAACCGGATTCGCCGGTAATCATGACCGTGACATTGCTTTGGCTTAGACGGCCAATCGCGCGGAACACATCCTGCATGGCGGGTGCCTGCCCCAGCATTTCTGGCGTGTCGGCCATACGTTCTTCGGCAAACTCTTCGCGTTGGCTCTCTTGCACCGCACGGCGAATCAGTTCAATGGCTTTGGGCAAATCGAAGGGCTTGGGTAGGTATTCAAATGCACCGCCCTGAAATGCGCTTACTGCACTGTCCAGATCAGAAAACGCGGTCATGATGATGACTGGCAGTCCTGGGTGTTTGGCCTTCACTTTGTCTAGTAAATCCAGGCCTGAGCCGCCGGGCATGCGGATATCACTGACCAGAATTTGCGGGACTTCGTCATCACTACTTAAAGCCGCTAGCACGTCGCGCGCATTAGAAAAACTGCGCGTGGGCAATTGCTCACGCAACAAGGCTTTTTCCAGCACAAAGCGTATGGACTGGTCATCATCTACGATCCAAATCGGCTTCATCGGTGTGCTTTCTTGTTAGTTTTCAACTACGGTAAAGGAATCAATATCTTGAAATCCGTACGACCCGGTTGGCTATCGACTTCGATCTGCCCATGGTGTTGCTGAACAAAGGTTTGCGCCAATGTGAGCCCTAAGCCGGAGCCGCCGTCTCTGCCCGATACCAGCGGGTAGAAGATGCGGTCCTTGATCGAATCGGGCACGCCCGGTCCGTTGTCCACAACATGCAATTCCAGTGCCAGCCTGTAACGCATTTTTCCGAAGGTAACTTGGCGTGCAATCCGAGTGCAAAAAGTCAGTTGCGCATCTCCCTGAGCGATACGATCCGACAATGCCTGGCATGCGTTGTGCGCAATATTGAGCACTGTTTGAATCAACTGCTCTAAGTCACCCCGAAATTCAGGAATAGAAATATCGTAATCGCGCACCATGCGCAGACCCTTGGGGAATTCGGCAACGATGAGCGAGCGCACGCGCTCACACACCTCGTGGATATTGACATCGCCCACCATATGGGCCCGGCGGTGCGGAGCTAGCAAGCGGTCCACCAGGGTTTGCAGTCGATCGGCCTCGCGGATGATGACTTGGGTGTATTCGCTAAGGCCACTGGAAGCGATTTCCATCTCTAACAACTGCGCCGCGCCGCGTATGCCACCCAAAGGGTTTTTAATTTCGTGGGCTAGGTTGCGAATCAGCTCCTTGTTGGCCAGGGCCTGCTGCGCCAGACGCTCTTCGCGGTCCTGCCGCGTTTGCTGCTCTTGGGGCACCAGTTCCACCACGAAACAGCCTTTGGTATCGGCGTCGGTCACGATGACATGTACTGGCAGCAATTCCTGCCCATGGCGGCGCAAAAATCCGTCGTAGCGCAGCGTGGCAAAGGCGTTGTCAGAGGCGCCCGCCAGTGCCTCGCGCAAGGTCGTCGGCTCGGTAAATAAATCGGCCAGACTGGCCCCGACGATGGCGCGGCGTGACATGCCTAGGGCATCTTCCAAGGCCGCGTTGGAAAATACCACCTTGGCGTCGGCATGTACCACGGCCAGCAAGCTAGCCAGCAAATCAAAGCTTTGGTATTGCGCTGTGCCAGACATGGTGTTTATGGCGTGCTAGCGACGCCGCCGGGCAAGCGCCCTATTTCGCGTCGCAGGCTAGCGATGTCTGCTTCCGTCCTGTCCAGACGGGCTTTTAGCTCGGCCTTGCGGTCTAGGTATTTTTGATTGTTGCGGATTTCGGTGCCTAGCTTTTCAGGATCACCGCCGTTGTATTCCTGTTTGATCTCGGTCAGCTGGGTTTGTGCTTTTTTCAGCTCGGTTTCCAAAATGGTGCGGGACTCCACATCTTTGGCGCGCTGCGCCGGTGCATCCTGCCGCACCGCGGGGCGCGCTATTTTTGCGCCCCTTGCTTTTTCACCGGGTACCACGTTCGCGTTGCCGGTGGTAATCAGGGTGCAGGATTTTTCTTGAGCCTGGGTGACGATATTGGTGTATTCGTTGCCGCAGCGGTAAATGCGGTCTTGGGCATACGCGCCCAAACCAATTAGCGCGGCAACGAGCAAAAAAACGCGGGGCAAAAGCGATGTACGTGTCATGAGGCTATTCAAAAAAAAGACGGCCGCAGCCGTCTTTTCGCGAGAGGCCTTGCGACAACACCGGCAGGTGGGCAAGCGGTTGTCCACAAGCCCGGCCGGTATGCCGCGAAACCGGCATTACAACGAATAATACATATCAAATTCAATAGGATGGGTGGACTGACGCAGACGCGTCACCTCACCCATTTTGAGTTCGATGTAGGCTTCGAGCATGCTCTGAGTGAACACGCCTCCTTTGGTCAGGAAGGCGTGGTCGGCTGCGAGGCAGTCCAGCGCTTGGTCCAGACTGTGGCAGACGGTGGGGACCAATGCGTCTTCTTCCGGCGGCAGGTGGTAAAGGTCTTTGGTAGCAGCCTCGCCGGGGTGGATTTTGTTTTCCACGCCGTCCAGACCAGCCATCATCAAGGCCGAGAAGCCCAAATAAGGGTTCATCAGTGGGTCGGGGAAGCGTGCCTCGATACGGCGACCTTTGGGGTTGGCCACAAAAGGGATACGGATCGACGCCGAACGGTTGCGCGAAGAATATGCCAGCTTGACTGGTGCCTCGTAGCCGGGAACCAAGCGCTTGTAGCTGTTGGTACCGGGGTTGGTGATGGCATTGAGCGCGCGCGCATGCTTGATGATGCCGCCAATGTAGTAAAGGGCGAAGTCGGATAAACCGGCGTAGCCGTCTCCGGCGAACAGGTTTTTTCCGTCTTTCCAGATGGACTGGTGCACGTGCATACCCGAGCCGTTGTCGCCAACGATAGGCTTAGGCATGAAGGTGGCGGTCTTGCCGAAGTTATGGGCGACGTTTTGCACCACGTACTTCAAGATCTGGGTCCAATCGGCGCGTTGCACCAAGGTGCTGAACTTTGTGCCGATTTCGTTTTGACCCGCGCCAGCTACTTCGTGGTGGAACACTTCAACGGGTACACCGAGTTGCTCCAGGATGAGCGACATTTCAGCGCGCATGTCTTGGGTGCTGTCCACCGGGGGCACGGGGAAGTAGCCGCCTTTGACCGTGGGGCGGTGGCCTTTGTTGCCGCCGTCCATAACCTTGCCGCTGTTCCAGGGGGCTTCGGCTTCGTCGATTTTGAAGAACGTGCCCGACATATCGGTATTCCAGCGCACATCGTCAAAAATGAAGAACTCGGGCTCGGGGCCGAAGAAGGCGGTGTCGCCAATGCCCGAGGCCTTGAGGTAGGCTT
>CANJXV010000199.1 GCA_947478935.1 Comamonadaceae bacterium | reverse complement strand
TGCGCAACTGCGCGCCCAAACTGGCCAACAACGCGTGGCTCTAGTGGGCCACAGCATGGGCGGCTTGGTGATACGCGCCTGGATGCGGACCTATGGCGATGCGCAAGTAGCGGTCGCGGTGACGCTGGGTAGCCCGCACCATGGCACCCAAATCACGCCGCACGCGAAATTACCCAACGCGCGTCAAATGGTCTGGGCCAGCGACTGGCTGCAAGCCTTACAAGCCAGCGAAAGCCCCCAGCGCCGCGCCCTGCTGCGTGTCGCCCTGACAGAGCAAGACGCCATCGTGTTTCCTCAAACCGCGCAAACGCTGCCCGGTGTGGATATGCGGCTCTTTAGCGGCATCGGGCATTTGCAGCTGTGCACCGATGCGCAAGTGTTTACGTGGCTGGCAACGCAGTTGCATGCGAACGAGCGCCAACAAGCCATGCGCTAGGATGCTGGCTTTGGTACCAATAGCATGCCACCCGCAGAAAATTCAACGGCTTTACCGGACGCCGAAGTAAACCCCCCAAGCCTGCCCCGCCCCGCCTCTCTAACCGCACTGTTCTGGGCTATCAGCGGCATCGCGCTACAAGGCTTTGGCGGCGTGTTGGCGGTAGTGCAGCGCGAACTGGTCGAAAAAAAACAGTGGCTCACTACCGAGGAGTTTGTGGAGGACTGGGCGGTATCGCAAATCATGCCCGGCCCCAATGTGGTGAATCTGGCGCTCATCATCGGTGACCGCTATTTCGGTTGGCGCGGCGCGCTGGCAGCGCTGGCGGGCATGCTTACCTTCCCACTCTTTGTTGTCATGGCGTTGACGATCGGGCTTGCGGGCATCGCGCATTTGCCCGCCGTGCAAGGCGCATTGCGCGGTATGGGCGCGGTGTCTGCGGGCTTGATCGCAGGCACTGGCATCCGCTTGGTGCCGGCCTTGCGCAGCAACGCCATGGGCACGCTGGCCTGCGCGCTCATCGCCGCTTCGGTGTTTATCGCTATCGCGTTTTTACGGGTGCCACTGGCCTGGACGCTGCTGGGCATTGGCCTGCCCGCTTTTTTCTGGGCTTTGCACCGCATCCGGGTTTTGGCTGCAGCACCGCAGGGGCAGCCATGACCGGATTTGGCTACGCTAATTTGCTAGACCTGCTGGGCTGCTTTGTCACCCTGTCCTTGTTGTCGGTCGGCGGCGCCATCACAACGGTTCCCGAAATGCACCGTTATCTGGTAGCGCAAAACCCTTGGTTAACGGACAGCCAGTTCAGCGCCTCGATTGCACTGGCGCAGGCAGCTCCCGGCCCTAATGTGATGTTTGTAGCAGTGCTGGGCTGGAATGTGGGCATGGCTTCGGGCGGCGGCCCGGACAATGGGCCCCTGCCCTGGGCGCTTGCAGCCGCCGCGATGGCAGTATCTTTGGTGGGCATCATCATTCCCAGCACCACCCTCACTTTTTTTGCTGCCCGCTGGGGCCAACGCAACCGCGAGCGCGCCGAGGTGCGCGCCTTCAAGCAATCCATGGCCCCCGTGGTAATCGCCCTGCTGGTAGCCACCGGCTGGCTCTTGACGGCCAGCCATGGCAATGTGCAGCAAGCGCCCTTGCTGTGGGTGCTCACTGTGGTGTCGGCACTGCTGGTATGGAAAACGCGTGTCCACTTGCTATGGCTCATCGGGGCCGGCGCGCTAGCAGGGATTTTGGGCTTGGTGTAAACCATGCCAACGCGGTTTTTCGCCCGTCGATAAGCGCCCGCAAAGGGCGTTTATGCCTGCTCGCCGCTCGCCGACATTACTAATCGCTTGAGCCGTGCGGCCTCGACGATCTCGATCCAATAGCGATCCGGGTACGAGATGCCTGTGCTTGCGTCAGGCAAACCCCTGTCGGGGACTTACCCTCCAGACTGCGCCTAGCCTGCCTGCCAGGCGCCCTGCACTTGCTCCCATCCGACCACGGCGATGGGCGTGCCATCGGGTTGGATAAAGACCAAAGGCCCCAAGAAGGTCATATAAAACTCACTATCCACTGGAAAGTAGGTTTGGTCATGCCGCGCACCCGAGCATTCAAAACCATAGCCTGGTGCAACCGCAGTTTCACCGCCGTTGTCTTTTCCACCGCGAACGTCCATACGCCCTTTAGTCAGAAAATACTCGCCAGGCCCTGCATGGATATGGGGTGCAAACGAGGAACCTTTGGGGCAATCAAAAATAGCCGTCCATGCGCCATGTCCGGGCTGCACATGCAGCAGTTTCCACCGGATACCACCATCGGCTAGGCCTGCCGGAAAGTCAATCCAGGCGAGATCTGGAATGTGGACGTATTCTTCGGCGATCTTAGATTTCATGGATTTGGCTCCTGGTGACGGTTGATGAAGGTTCGAACGCCATTAATGGGCGTCTATCGGCAATACGACAGCACATCGAATATCCATGTTGCATCGGATGGCACGCGGGGATAACTATCGTTTACCCTAGGCATAGGGTCCCATCGGGCAAATAGTTTTCCCGATCGGCCAAGCTTGGCCTAGGATGCGTCGCCCTCGTTAAGGCGCATTGAAAACCGGCTGGCACTCGGACCACCGGCGTGTTGGAGAGGGTGTTTGAAGCGCAGCTGCCTTCTTATCTAGCTGGACCAAGCAATTTCGCAAGCCTCAGTTCGGGTTCTCGAAAAACACGTAATTTGTGGCGTAGTCGCTGATCTCGAAATAGACTTTTTTCTCGTTCGCATCGGCTTGCATGTTTAGGTTTTCGTCCAGCACGCCATAGCCGAAGCGGTAAGGGCGTGGCTTGTTGTCGTCGGTGCCCATGGCGGTGCTGAGTTTGTCCACTTTGAGAAAACGGCGTACCAATTTGTCGCCAGCATAGACTTCCAACACGCCATTGGTGCCGGTCCAGTTTTGGATGTCGCGGCCCAATTTGTTTTGCTGTTCTTGGGTGCAGGCGCCCAAGCTCAGCAGCAGCGCCAACGCGCTGGCGCTAAGCGCAAGATACGTTTTTTTGAAACTATTTGTCATGGTTTTCATCCTGGTTGAATCGCGAGCCCGCTGCGCTGGCGCAGCACTTCGTACAAACATATGCCGCTCGCGACCGACACATTCAAGCTTTCTACCGCCCCCCGCATAGGCAAGCTAACCAATTGGTCGCAAGTTTTAGCCGTTAGCTGGCGCATGCCGTCACCTTCGGCGCCCAGCACCAACGCAGTCGGGCCACGAAAATCAGCCTCGTACAAGGTGTGTGGCGCAGCGTCGCTGGTGCCTGTTATCCAGATATTGCGCTCTTTGAGTTCCATCAGAGTGCGCGCCAAATTGGTCACCATAAAGTAAGGCACAGTTTCGGCTGCGCCGCTGGCCACTTTGGCCACCGTGGCGTTGATCCCGGCTGCATGGTCTTTGGGGGCGATCACCGCGTGCGCACCCGCACCATCGGCCACACGCAAACAAGCGCCCAAGTTGTGCGGGTCAGTCACGCCATCGAGCACCAAAAGCAGTGGCGACTGCCTCTCCTGGATCGGCAAGGCGGCTTGCGCGGATTCCAAGTCTTCCAGCAGCGTATCGAGGGAGCGCGCTTGCGGCAAAGGCCGCGTGCGCGCTGCAACGCCTTGGTGGCCGTGGCTGCCACATAGTTTGGCTAAGCGCATGCCGTCCGCTTCAATCAGCCTTACCCCCGCTTCGTGGGCTTTTTCCAGAAATTGGCGCATACGCGCGTCGCGCCGTGCGGGTTCGTAATACAGCTCGACAATCGACTGCGGCGCAATTTTCAGGCGAACACCCAGCGCGTGAAAACCAAAAAGTATGTGAGAAGCGGACATCGCCGCATTATCGCGGCAGGGCGCGGCGCTGCGGCCCGATCAGCCTAGCGAGTCCGCGGTGATGACATCCGACGCCAAGCGCCCCGCCTCAATCGTTAGGCAGCGTTGGCAACGTTGGGCGATAGCCCGGTCATGGGTGACCAATACCAGTGTGGTGCCAAGCTCGCGGTTGAGCTCGAACATCAGCGCCATGATGGTTTCGCCAGTGACAAAGTCCAAGCTGCCCGTGGGCTCGTCAGCCAGCAAAACTGCTGGTTGCACTACAAAAGCCCGTGCTAGCGCCACCCGCTGTTGTTCGCCGCCGCTCAGCACTTTGGGATAGGCCTGCAGCCGCTGCGACAAGCCCACGCGATCCAGCATGGCCGCGGCCAATTTACGCGCGTCTTTGCGGCCCGATAGCTCCAGCGGCAGCATCACGTTTTCCAGCGCCGTTAAGTTACCTAGTAGCTGAAAACTCTGGAACACAAAGCCAATCTGCCTGGCCCGCAAGGCCGCCCGCGCGTCTTCGTCCAGCGCAAACAAGTCCTGTCCGGCGATCTGTACCGTTCCGGTGGTGGGCGTGTCCAGCCCTGCAATGATGGACAGCAGCGTGCTTTTACCGGACCCGGAGGCACCAACGATGGCCACGGCCTCGCGCGCTTGTAGCGAAAAATCAATGTTATGGAGGATTTGCAAGGTGCCGGTGGAGTCGGTCACCGACTTGCAGACTTGGCTTACCGCGATAATTGAATCAGACATGGAACTTTCAATGAATCGCAGGTACTTTAACGCAAGCGCACTTGGCCTTTTGTTCGCGGGCAGCTTGGCGGCCCTGGCCAAAACGGGTGCGACGCTGCTGGTGGTAGGCGATTCGCTCAGCGCCGAATACGGTCTCAAACGCGGCACCGGCTGGGTGGCTCTGCTGGACAAGCGTCTGCGCGACCAAGCGAAGGCGATCACAGTGGTTAACGCCAGCATCAGCGGCGACACCACCTCGGGCGGCCTGTCGCGCCTGCCTACCCTGTTGGCTCAGCACAAACCCCAAATAGTGCTGATTGAACTGGGCGGAAACGATGCCTTGCGCGGCCTGCCCCTTAAAACCAGTCAGGACAACCTGGAAGCCATGGTCAAGGCGGCGCAAAGCCAAGGCGCCAAAGTGCTGCTGCTGGGCATGCAGGTACCGCCCAATTACGGGCCGCAGTACGCCGCCGAGTTCACCGCCATGTATGCAGAGGTGGCCAAACGCCACAAAACCGCCCTGGTGCCGTTTTTTCTCAAGGGCGTGGCCGATGCCGACAATGCGGACGCCTTATTCCAAAGCGACCGCATCCACCCGGTGGAAGCGGCGCATCCCATCATGATGGGTAACGTGTGGCAGGTGCTGCCAAAGCTGCTGCCATGAGTTTGCAATTGATCAGCCCGCGCGAGGTCATAGACCGCTACGCGCAATTTGACACTGTAATAGATGCGCGC
>CANJXV010000198.1 GCA_947478935.1 Comamonadaceae bacterium | reverse complement strand
GGACAGCGGGCAGATGATTGCGCTTGCCTCAGCCTTCGGGTTCGCCATCTCAATCGTGCTGGTGAAGTCCCGTACCCGTACGGATGCAGCAGTGGCGATAAGTTTCTGGATGCTGGTGGTACAAAGCGCGATCGGGCTGGTGCCGGCGCTTATGGTTTGGCAATGGCCTTCTGTCCACACCTGGGCTTGGGTCCTTGTGGTGGCGTTTTGCGGAACCTACTCGCATTACTGCTTCGCCAGAGCGATGCAGCTTGCAGATGCCACCGTTGTCGTACCGATGGACTTCCTGCGTGTGCCTTTGACCGCGCTGGTTGGCTGGTTGGCTTACTCGGAAAGATTGGATTTATTTACTTTGTTAGGCATTGGTCTGATTCTGACGGGCAACCTGCTGAACCTGGCTCGCCTGCCAACTGATCATGAGCAGCTCCAGCCCAATGAGTGAGGTGCCGTCTATTTCGGACGAGGTGAAATAGTCTCGCAACCCGTGCTAAAGCCGCACTGCCCGTGTAATTTGCAAGGCTTGTCCAATGCTTACTAGGTATGCGCTCAAAAGCGCGGGGACGGCCTCTTCGCTCAAAGCCGGTCAAGGTTGAAGATCTTAAAACTCCGCCGGGCATTCCCAGTGCATGGGCGTGCCATTCTGCGGATGTACCAGCGATAGCGCGCAGGCGTGCAAGAGCAGGCGCGGTGCCATGGCCAGCACCTGCGCTGGAGCGTACAGAGCATCGCCAAGTATGGGATGCCCCATCGCTTGCATGTGCACGCGCAACTGGTGGCTGCGTCCGGTCAGAGGTTCAAGTTCTACTCGGCTGCTCTGGTTTTGCGCATCGTGCGCTACGCAACGCCAGCGGGTTTGGCTGGCTTTGCCATCGGCTTGAATAATGCGCAAAGGGCGGCGGGGCCAATCGACGGCGATCGGCAAGTCGATGGTTCGCCAGATTCCGTCTGGGTCCAAGAGGCCTGCCACTTGCGCTACATAGCGCTTGTCTACGCGGCCTTGGACAAATGCATGGTTGATAGCGCGCTGGGCATCGGCGCCGCGCGCCATCAGCAAGAGGCCCGAGGTCGCCATGTCCAAGCGGTGCACCACCAGTGCGTCCGCAAAGTGCGCTTGCACGCGGGCACTTAAACAGTCTTGCTTGTCCGCCCCGCGCCCCGGCACCGACAAAAGCCCCGCCGGTTTGTTCAGCACCAACAGCGCATCGTCTTGGTACAGCAGCGTGATGTCTGCAAACGCTGGGCTGCTGTGCGCGTTCATCGGCGCTGCTGCGGGTCGCGCACGGCTTGCACTTGCAGTTCGCTGATGGGCGCGGCCTGGTTGCCCCAGGCGCTGCGCGTGTAGCTCAGCACTTGGGCGATTTGCGCGTTGCTTAGTTCCAGCATAAAAGGCGGCATGCCAAAAGGCCGGGTATGGCCTTGCGTGGAAGGCGCAAAGCCGCCGTAGAGCACGCTGAGCACCGCGTTGTTGGGCTTATCCATCAGCAGTGCGCGGTTGCCTGCCATGGCGGGATAGACGCCAGCACGGCCTTGGCCTTGGTCGCCATGGCAGTCGGCGCAGTTATTTTTATAAATGTCTGCCCCTTTGGCTTGAGAGGGGTTCGCGTTTGAACTTGAAATTGAACTAGCAATCTGACCTGTGTTCGCATTGGCACCGGAGTGCAGCATGGCAATACCTGCAGGGTTCTGAACCAGCGATTGCAAATACACCGCCATCGCCTGCGCATCCTGGTCGTTCAAATATTGCGTGCCATGCAAAACCAATTCGGCCATGGACCCGGCGGCAAAGCGGCCAGCGCCGAGGCCGGTTTGTAAAAAGTTTTGCAGCGCTTGCGCATCGGTTGCTCCGGCTTGCGCTGCATCGCTCAAAGAAGGCGCATACCAAGGCAGGCCGGGCAAGACGCCGCCGCTGCCGCGTGTGGCATCGCGCAATCCGCCCAGTGCGTCGCGCGGGCTGTGGCATTCCTGGCAATGGCCCAGGCCTTCGACCAAATATCGCCCACGTGTCCAGACCACCGGGTCTGCGCCTGCGGGCGCTGCATCCTCGTGCGGATTTTGGAAGGGTCGAAAGTACATCGCGCGCCACAAGCCCAGCGCGGTTTGGGTGCCAAAGGGCCACACCATATTCGCATCGGTTTTGGGTCGGGGCACGGCGGGCACCGATTGCAAAAAAGCCCATAGCGCTTCAGCGTCTGCGCGCGTCAAGCGGCTGTAGCTGGTGTAGGGAAACGCGGGCGAGAGGCGCTGCCCTTGCGGCCCCAGACCCAAGTGCAGTGCTTGCCAAAAATCGTCTTGCGTCCAGCGGCCTAAACCATGCTCTGGGTCGCGCGTTAGGTTGCTAGTGTGTACCGTGCCAAAAGGCGTTTGTATCGCGCGCCCACCGGCCAGCACGGCACCTGCGGGCGCGGTATGGCAAAACACGCAATTGCCCACCCGCGCAAGGTACTGACCGCGCTCGACCTGCGCTTTAGAGGGTGCTCGCGCATCGTTGCTCGTCCTGCTTGCACTGCCTTCGATTGCGGAAGTGTTTTCGGGCGCGCTGGTGTGCGCCAAGGGGTTGACGCTGGCTGGCCGGTAATAGGCATCAAAGCCCCACAATGCCCACAGCAGGGCGGCTGCCAGCAAGGTGCACAGCGTCAGCGCCAAGGCGCGCAAGGTGCTGCGCTTCACCACGGCGCGCTCCCGCAACGTATCTCTTTAGCACCGGGTGCCAACGGAGGTTTTTGCGCGGCGGCGCGTGACACCACTGGCACGCTTTGGCTGGACAGCCAAGTGCTAAGTGCATGCACATCGGTATCACTAAGGCGCTTGGCGATGTCGGCCATGCAGTCGGGCGCTTGGGCTTGGCGCTGCCCGTTTTGCCAGCCACCTAACTGGGCGTTGAGGTAGTCGCGCGGCAGGCCTAACAACCCGGGCACCGAGGGCTGCACGCCGGTCACGGTACTGCCGTGGCATTGCACGCAGGCCGGTATCTGTAAGGCCGGGTCGCCCTGGCGCACGAGTTGCTGCCCGCGCGCCAACAAGGCCTTGTCGGTGGGTTGTGGCGCGGGCAGCGGGTAGGGGATTTCAAGCGACGCAAAGTAATCGGCCAGTATGCGCAGATACGCATCGTCCAAAGGCGCGAGCAGGTTTTGCATCAGCGGGTAGTTGCGCCGCCCCTGCTGCAAGTTCACCAACTGGTTGTACAGATAGCCAGCTGGCTTGCCGGCCAGGCGCGGGTAGTAGCCGTCGGGGCCAGAGCGGCCCTGCGGGCCGTGGCAGCCAGTGCAGGCCAATGTGCGCTGGGCCATGGTGTCTTCAAAGGGAGCGGCCCCTGCCATAAGGGCAGCGCCTAGCAGCCAGCAACACAGCGCCAGGCGCCATAGTGGGTTCGGCATAGTTTTTGTTATATCCCAGCGCATGGGGCAAAGCTTAACGCCTGCGGCGGGCAGTGCGCCCGAAGCCCTTTTCAATCCTGCGACAATCGAAAGGCCTTTTATCTCGTTTTTTTGTGATTGCAGTTCCCATGTCAAGCTCCTCTGTTTTTCCGGTACGCGCCACCGTCGTGCGTGATGCCAAAGCGATTAGTGATTTGTATGCGCAGGTAGCGCTTGAAACCTACCAGTCTTTATTGGGCACCGACCAGCTGCCACCCTTGGGACCGGACAAGCGCCAGGCCTATTGGCGCGAGGCGATCGAGTTTGCCGAGCCCCAGGTAATGGCGGCCATGCACGGCGAGCGCATCGTCGGCTTTGTCGGCTTTGACCGCAGCCGGGACGACGGCAGCCGCCAAACCACCGGCGAGATTACCGACATCTACGTGCACCCGGATTTTCAAGGCCTGGGCGTCGGTCTGTCCTTGTGGCATGCAGCCCGTCAAGGCTTGCATGACGAAGGTTGCATTGATGTTACCCTTTGGCTACAAACGCGCAATAAAACGGCTTTGCGCTTTTTTGAATTGGCCGGTTTCAAGCGGGAATTGGGCGCTGAGCGCGAAGTGCAAGTGGTCGGTCATACCATCGCCGAGTTGCGTTTGCAGCGCACGCTGATTTAGCCCAATGCCATTTGTGCAGGGCACTTCCTACCCCGAGCTAATGCCAGCGCCTCCAGGCGTTCTGGTCTTACGCTCGGAAAATTTTGTAGCCTGGGTCATCCCTTATGGTGCGCGCCTCATGCAATTGTTTTGGCTGCATGCACCCGAAGGTGTGCGGCCTTTGTCTTTAGGCTTTAACGAGCCCGATGCCTATCGGCACGACACCATGTCCATCGGTGCGGTATGCGGCCGCTATGGCAACCGTATTGGCGGCGCCGTTCTGGAGCGAGGTGATAAGCGCTACGTTCTGGATGCCAACCATCCCCTGGGCCATTGCATCCACGGTGGTAGTGCCGGGTGGGGACAGCGCGATTGGCGGATCGCGCAGCAAGATGCCGGCGGCGTCGTGTTGACGCTGGACTCTGCCGATGGCGACATGGGCTTTCCAGGGCGCTGCCAGGGGCGCGTGCTCTACCGTTTGGAGGGCGATCGCTTGTTGTGGCAGGCCGATGCCCGCGTCGATGCCGATTCCCCTATAAATATTGTGCAACACAGTTACTGGAACCTGGACGGCACAGCCACCATTCACGACCATACCCTGCAAGTAGACGCGGACAGCTACCACCCCGTGGACGCGCAAGAACTGCCTTTGCCAGCGGTGTCGGTGCAAGGCACCTGCTTTGATTTCCGCCAGGCTGTACAGGTGTCCCCCGTCTGTGCGCCGCACCTGGATGTTGCAATGGTTTTGCGCATTGGGGCTGGCGCATTGCGCCCTGTGGCGCGTGTGCAAGCCGGCGGGATAGCCATGCAGGTCAGCACGGACCGGCCTTTTCTGCACCTCTATGCCAGCGGGAATTTGCGCCCTAGCAGCCCCGCGTTGGGCGTGGCCCATGGCCCCGGCGTGGGCCTGTGTTTGGAAACCGAGGACATGCCCAATGGCCCGGCCTGGGGCAGCGATGTGTGGTACGGCCCGCAGCGCGATTACCGCCACACGCTGGCCCTGGATTTTTCTTTCACGTCTTAGACAAGGAGTCGTGCCTTGAACGCACCCGAATTTGACAGCCGTAGTTTTTTGAGCGGGCACATTGACAAAACCTTGGCCTTTTACGAGCCGAATGCTCTGGATCCGCAAGGCGGTTTTTTTCATTATTTTCTGGACGATGGCACGGTGTACGAACGCTCGCACCGCCATCTAGTGAGCGCCACGCGCTTTGTATTTAACTGGTCCATG
>CANJXV010000197.1 GCA_947478935.1 Comamonadaceae bacterium | reverse complement strand
GCCACCGTCACGCAGCAAGGTGTGCGGGTGGACAAAGCGCGTACCAACTTTTTGCTCTTTACCATCATCAACTCTGAGGACCCCAACCTGACCCCGGTAGCCTTGGGCGACTTTGCCTCGCGCAATATCCTGCCCGAATTGCAGCGCGTGCCCGGCGTGGGCCAGGCGCAGTTGTTTGGCACCGAGCGCGCGATGCGCGTCTGGATAGACCCGGCCAAACTGACCGGCTTTAATTTGTCGATTGGCGATATCAATAACGCTATACGCGCGCAAAACGCGCAAGTCTCCGCCGGTGAAATTGGCAGCCTGCCCAATATCGCGGGACAAGGTATTGCGGCCACGGTCATTGTCAAAGGACAGCTCGAATCCCCGGCGCAATTTGGCAATGTGGTGTTGCGCGCCAATGCCGATGGCTCCACCGTGCGCTTGCGCGATGTGGCGCGCATTGAGTTGGGCGCGCAGTCCTACGCCACCTCGGCGCGTTTGAACGGCAAGCCGTCCACCGGCATCGGTATCCAACTCTCGCCTACAGGAAACGCCATGGCCACCGCCAAAGCGGTACGTGCGCGTATGCAAGAGTTGGAACGCTTTTTCCCCAAAGGAATGAACTGGACGATTCCCTATGACAGCTCGCGCTTTGTAGATATCTCTATTCGCCAGGTGACCGAGACCTTACTCATCGCAGTGGCGTTGGTGTTTTTAGTGATGTTCTTGTTTTTGCAAGACTGGCGTTACACCATCATCCCAACGATTGTGGTACCCATCGCCTTGCTGGGCACGATGGCCTGTTTGCTGGCGCTGGGTTTTTCTATCAATGTGCTGACCATGTTCGGCATGGTGCTGGTGATCGGCATCGTGGTCGATGATGCGATTGTGGTGGTAGAGAACGTCGAGCGCATCATGAGCGAGGAGGGCTTGGCACCTGCCGATGCGACGCGCAAAGCCATGGGCCAGATTTCGGGCGCGATTGTGGGCGTGACGGTGGTCTTAATTTCGGTATTTGTGCCACTGGCATTTTTCAGCGGCTCGGTGGGCAATATTTACCGCCAGTTTGCGGCGGTCATGGGTATTTCGATTGCGTTCTCGTCTTTCTTTGCACTCTCGCTTACACCCGCTTTATGCGCAACGCTGCTGCGGCCGGTAGAGGCCGGGCACCACCATGCCAAGAGCGGTTTTTTCGGCTGGTTTAACCGCGGCTTTGCAAGTACCGCCAAAGGCTATGAACGCGGCGTAGCGCGCATGCTTCCCAAAGCCGCGCGTTACCTGGTGGTGTACGCAGCAATTTTGGCGGGCGTGGCCCTTATCTATGTGCGCTTACCCAGCTCGTTTTTACCCAACGAGGACCAGGGCACCATGCTGGTCAACGTGCAATTGCCACCAGGCGCCACGCAAGAGCGCACGCGCGCAGTGATGCAACAGGTGGAGGGTTTTATGCTCAAGCAGCCCGAAGTGCAAAGCATGGTCAGCGTGCTGGGCTTTAGCTTTTCCGGCTTGGGGCAAAACGCGGCGCTGGCCTTTATCACGCTCAAAGACTGGAAAGAGCGGCCCGCGCCGGCCAACGCTGCGCAAGCGGTGGCGGGGCGTTCTTTTGGTGCGCTCTCTGGTATTCGAGACGCCTTTATCTTTCCCTTGAGCCCGCCGCCGATTCCAGAACTGGGCACCGCCTCTGGATTTAATTTCCGGCTGCAAGACCGAGGCGGCATGGGCCACGATGCCTTGCTGGCCGCTCGCAACCAGCTGCTGGGCATGGCCTCGCAAAGCAAGGTGCTGGCGCAAGTGCGACCAGACGGACTGGAAGATGCACCGCAACTGCAAGTGGATATCGATCGCGACAAAGCACTGGCGCTGGGTGTGTCCTTTGACACGATCAATAACGTGATCTCCAGCGCTTTGGGCTCCGCCTATATCAACGATTTCCCCAACGCCGGGCGCTTGCAGCGAGTGGTGGTGCAGGCCGACGCGCCTGCGCGCATGCAGCCCGACGATTTGCTGCGCCTGTCGGTGCCCAATGCGCGCGGGCAACTGGTGCCCTTCTCGGCGTTTGCCAGCACGCGCTGGATCAAAGGCGCCATGCAAACCATCCGTTACAACGGGTACCCGGCGATGCGTCTGGGCGGCAGCGCAGCGCCCGGCTTTAGTACCGGTGATGCCATGGCTGAAATGGAGCGCCTGGCAGCGCAATTGCCCGCAGGCTTTGGGTTTGAATGGACCGGTTTGTCGCGCGAAGAAAAACTGGCCGGTTCGCAATCGGCAGCGCTGTACAGCTTTGCGATCTTGGCGGTGTTTTTGTGCCTGGCAGCTTTGTACGAAAGCTGGTCGATTCCGCTGGCCGTGATTTTGGTAGTACCGCTGGGCGTGCTGGGGGTGTTGCTGGCCACGCTGCTGCGCGGCTATGCCAACGATGTGTACTTTCAGGTCGGCCTGATCACCATCATTGGCCTATCGGCCAAGAACGCGATTTTGATTATCGAGTTTGCCAAGGACTTACAAGCCCAGGGCAAGAGCGTGATCGAAGCGGCGCTAGCAGCGGCGCATATGCGCTTTCGCCCGATTGTGATGACCTCTATGGCCTTCACCCTGGGCGTGTTGCCGCTGGCGATTGCCAGTGGCGCGGGATCGGCCAGCCAGCGCGTGATCGGCACCGGGGTGATCGGCGGCATCCTGACCGGCACCACGCTGGCCGTGGTGTTTGTACCGGTGTTTTTTGTACTAGTGCGCGGACTATTCAAAGGCAGCGCGCGCCAACACGCGGTGCATGCAGCACAAGCAGAGCACCTAGGAGTGCACAGCGATGAATAAGTTCACTCTGACCACCGCGCGGCGCACGCACTTAGCAGCCGCGCTGCTGGCAAGCTTATTCATCGGCGGATGCAGCATGCCAAGGCTGCATTCGCTGCTGCCCAAAGCACCCGTACCCGCGACTTGGCCCAGCGCAGCAGGCTCGCCTGGTGCTGCAGTCAGCCAAACAGCCATGCCCGCCGCCGCGCTACCCGTCTGGCAAAGCTATTTCCAAGACCCAGAGTTGTCGGCCTTGATTCGTATCGCGCTGGACAACAACCGCGATGTACGTATCGCAGCGGGCACGCTGGCCCAAGCGCGTGCGCAATTGAGCGTGCGAACGGCCGACGAGCTGCCAACGGTGAATCTGGGCGCTGGCGCCTCGCGCGCGCCCAATGCCTTTGGCGCCATGTCCACACTGTTTAATACCGGCTTGTCGATCACGGCCTATGAGTTTGATTTCTTTGGCCGCGTGGCAAGCCTCAAAGAGCAGGCCCTGGCCCAGTACCTGGCCAGCCAGGAAGCCAGCCGAACCGCGCAGATCAGCCTGATTAGTATGGTGGCGCAAAGCTGGCTGGCCTTGCAAACCGACGAGGCGCTGCTGGCCAGCACGCGCCGATTAGGGGTGTCGCGCGAGCGCACTTTGCAATTGGTGCAGTTGCGCCACCAGCAAGGTGTGGCCTCCGATATCGAACTGCAAACCAACCGCGCGCTGCTGCAATCGGTGCGCGTTGCGCTGGGGCCTTTGCAGCGCCAGCGCATGCTCGATGAAAACACGCTGGTGTTGCTGCTGGGTCAGGACATTCCTGCGGCACACAAACGCGCGCTTGGCGAAGGCACCTTGATGCGCAACAGCATGGCTGAGCTGGCGCCGGGTATCCCCTCTGAGGTACTGACGCAACGCGCCGACATCCGGCAGGCCGAACATCTTTTGAAAGCGGCGGATGCCAATATCCAAGCCGCGCGCGCCGCGTTTTTTCCGCGTATTGCACTGACCGCCGGTTTGGGGAGCGCCAGCAGCGAGCTGTCCTCGCTGTTTAGCAGCGGCAGCTGGGTATTTAGCGTGGCGCCGCAGTTGCTGTTGCCTTTGTTTGACCATGGCCGCAACGATGCCAATCTGGCGACGGCGCAGGCGGCGCGGGAGGTGGCTGTGGCCCAGTATGAAAAAGCCATCCAAAGCGCGTTTCGTGAAGTGAGTGATGCGCTAACCCAGCGCAGCGGCTGGCAAGCGCAATTAGAGGCCCAGCAAGCGCAGCACGCCGCCGACCTGGCCCGCCTAGAACTGGTGCAGCTCAAGCTGGCGCACGGTGCGGCGTCGGCGCTGGACGTGCTGGAGGCCGAGCGCAGTGTGCTGGCCGATCAGCAAGCCCTGGTGCTGGTGCAATCGGCTTTGCTACAAAACCAGATTGCGCTGTACAAGGCCTTGGGTGGCGGGCTTGAGCCAACGCCATGATGCGCCGCCTGGCGCCGGCCTTTCCGCTGTTGTTTGTCGTTCTCTGGTCCACCGGATTTATCGGTGCGCGATTAGGTTTGCCGCATAGCGAGCCACTAACGTTTTTGTTTGTGCGCTATCTGCTGGTGGTTGCTCTATTACTTGCGCTGTCACTATTGAGCAAACCGCCCTGGCCTGCGCATGCCACCGATTGGTTTCACATCGGCGTGGCCGGTCTGCTCATTCATGGGGTGTACCTGGGCGGCGTGTTTATCGCCATCTCTATGGGCTTACCCTCGGGCGTAGCCGCTTTGGTGGTCTGCCTTCAACCCTTGCTGGTAGCCGTGGGTGCAGGCCTGTTTTTGCGCGAGAAGGTGGTCCGCCGTCAATGGTTGGGACTGGTCTTGGGACTGGCCGGCGTAGCCCTCGTATTGGCCAACAAAATGGGCACCGGCTTTGAGCTACAGGCCTTGTTGCCCTGCGTCATCTCGCTGCTGGCTATCACCTGCGGCAATCTGTACCAAAAGCGCTTTTGCCCTCAATTTGACTGGCGCACCGGTGCAGTGGCACAGTTCGTTCCCACGGTGGTGTTCACCGGTATCGCGGCGGTGCTGACAGAGACGCTGCGTATCGAATGGGTGCCTGAAATGGTGTTTGCCATGGGCTGGCTGGTGCTGGTGCTGTCGCTGGGTGCGGTCAGTTTGCTCAACTGGCTGATCCGCAACAACAACTCGGTGAATGTGGCCAGCCTTTTTTACCTGGTGCCGCCTTGCACCGCTGTAGTGGCCTGGTTGCTGTTTGGCGAATCCTTTGCCGGGACGGCGCTAGTGGGTATGGGCTTGGTGGTGTGGGGCGTTTATTGGGCGCGGGCCTCTTAGGCAGACTACACGCAAGCATCCACCCATTGGCCCTTCGTTAATTCGGCCATCAGTTGCGGGCTGATGCGCAAAGCGCTGTTCACCGAACCGGCTGCCGGAAGTACCTCATCAAAGGCCAACAAGCTGCGGTCCAAATAGACCGGCAAATCGGTGGCCAGGCCAAATGGGCAAACGCCGCCGACCGGGTGCCCGGT
>CANJXV010000196.1 GCA_947478935.1 Comamonadaceae bacterium | reverse complement strand
GAAGCGGGCACCGGCCCTTACAACCATTTGCAATAGAAAGGGCAGACACACCATGCTACGCATCGCCTGCCCCTACTGCGGCACCCGCGACCACGAAGAGTTCAGCTACTTCGGTGACGCCACCCAAGCCTACCCCGACCTCGGCGTGGAACACCATGATGCTTGGGTCAATACGGTCTATACCCGCCCCAACCCGCGCGGCATCCACAGCGAGTTTTGGCAGCACACCTTGGGCTGCCGCCGCTGGTTGGTGGTCAAGCGCCATACGGTGACGCACGACATCGAATCGGTTGTACCCGCCGCGCAAAGGACGCTGGCATGAACGCGCTGAAAACAGCCCAAGGCGGCAAGCAGCGTATCGCCAGCGGTGGCCGCATTGACCGTAATAAACCCATCACCTTCACCTTAGACGGTTCGCCCTACCAAGGCTTTGCGGGTGACACCCTAGCCTCCACCCTGCTGGCGCACAACGTGCATTTGGTGGGCCGGTCTTTTAAGTACCACCGGCCACGCGGCATTTTGGGTTCTGGCGTAGAAGAGCCCAATGCCTTGTTCACCTTGGGCGACGGCGGCACGCGCGAGCCCAATATCGCCGCCACCACCGCCGAACTGGAGCAAGGTCTGCGCGCCCGCACGCAAAACGCCTGGCCCTCGGTCAGCCTGGACTTCATGGCCATTAACTCCCTGCTCTCGCCGGTGTTTGTGGCTGGGTTTTATTACAAAACCTTTATGGGCCCGACGCGCAAGGCCTGGATGTTTTACGAGCACTTCATCCGCAAAGCCGCGGGCCTGGGCGCGTCGGTGGCGGACTTTGACGTCCATCGCTACGACTACCACAACGACTATGCCGATGTGCTGGTCATCGGCTCGGGCCCTGCCGGTCTGGCCGCCGCGCTGCAAGCGGCGCGCGCCGGTGCCGATGTGATGCTGGTAGAGCAAGACTTTGAACTCGGCGGTGCCCTGCTCAACTGCGCGTCTGCCAGCGCGCAAGCGCAGTGGCTGACGCATATGCTGCAAGAAATCAAAGCCACAGGCCGTGTGCGCATGTTCACGCGCAGCACCGCTTTTGGCATGTACGACGGCAACACGGTAGGCGTGATCGAGCGCAGCGCGCCTGGCTTAGCGGACCCCGAGTTTGGCGTGCCGCGCCAACGCATGCGCACGGTGCGCGCCAACGCCATCGTCATGGCCTGCGGCGCTATCGAGCGGCCTTTGGTATTTGGCGGCAACGACAAGCCGGGCGTGATGCTGAGCAGTGCAGTAGGCGCCTATGTCAACCGCTACGCGGTGACACCGGGCCGGCGCGCACTGTTTTGCGTGAACAACGACGCGGCCTACGCCGATGCCATTTCTCTGGCGCAGTCTGGCGCGCAGGTCCAGTTGGTCGATCTGCGGCCCACCACGGCCCCGGCCTTGTTGACTGCAGCCAATAGCGTGGGCATTACCGTCCACCACGGCAGCGCCATCACGCAAGTAAGCGGCTTTCAGCGCGCCAACACGGTACGCATCGAAGGCTTTGACAGCAATACGGGCCGCGTCATGGGTGGCGCCGCGCACCACGAGGTGGACCTGGTCGCCATGTCCGGCGGCTGGACGCCGACGGTGCACCTGAGCTCGCACCGCAACGTCAAGCCGATCTACCGCAGCGACATTGCCTGTTTTGTACCCGGCGCTTTTGACCGCGCGCAATTTGGTGCGGGCAGCATGGTGGGCGAACAAACATGGGACGGCGCTATTGCATCTGGCTGGACTGCGGGCGCGCAAGCGGTTGGTGTGCTCAGCCTGCATAGCAGCGGGGATGCGCCCACGCTGCAAGACGGCTTTGGCATGGCTTTTGTGCCCGCCGGGCCGCTGCGCTCCGGCAAATCCGGCGGCAAATTGTTTGTCGATTTTCAGCATGACGTGACGGTGGACGACATAGAGCTGGCGCATCGCGAAGGCTATGTGTCGGTCGAGCATCTCAAGCGCTACACCACGCTGGGCATGGGCACGGACCAGGGTAAAACCTCCAACCTCAACGGCATGGGCGTCATGGCCACCGCGCGCGGTATGGACGTGTCCTTGGCTGGTACCACCACCTTTCGCCCGCCCTACACCCCGGCGGCGCTGGGCGCACTGGCCGGACGCAATGTGCGCAGCCACTTCCAGCCCGAGCGCCTCACCGCGATGCACGACTGGCATCTGGCCCACGGCGGCGTGAAGATGGAAGCGGGTTACTGGCTGCGCCCCTTGTGGTACCGCACGCATGGCGCCACGCTGTCCGAGGCCTACAAAGCCGAGATGGACTTTGTGCGCGAGAGCGTGGGCATCGCCGACACGTCCACCTTGGGCAAGATCGATGTGCAAGGCCCGGATGCCGCCGAGTTTTTGGACAGGGTGTATGTGAATGGTTATTCCAAACTGGCCGTAGGTAAAGCGCGCTACGGATTTATGTTGCGCGAGGACGGCATCGTCATGGACGACGGCACCACTACGCGCATCAGTGAAACCCAGTTTTTCATGACCACCACCACCGCGCAAGCGGCCAAGGTGATGAGTCATCTGGAGTTTTTGTTGCAAGTCGTCTGGCCCCAATTGCGCGTCACAGTGGCTTCCGTCACCGACCAATGGGCGGCCATGAGTATTGCCGGGCCGCGCACACGCGAGGTGCTGCAAGCGGCCTTCCCGCACCTGGACTTTGCCGACGCAGCCCTGCCTTTCATGGGCTTGTTGGACACCCAAGGTAAGGGCCCTTTAGAAGGCGTGGCGCTGCGAATATTGCGCCTGACTTTCTCGGGCGAGCTGGCGTACGAAATCTTTGTTCCCACGCACCACGGCCTAGCGGTGTGGAAACACCTTATGGAAGCGGGCAAGCCCTGGCAACTGCGGCCCTATGGCCTGGAAGCGCTGGGCTCGCTGCGGATCGAAAAAGGCCATGTGGTCGGCTCGGAGATGGATGGCCGCACCACGCTAGGCGATATGGGCGCAGGTCGTATGGCCAGCCAAACTAAAGACTTTTGGGGCAAAGCGCTTAGCCACAGTCCGCATTTGCAAAAACCAGACCGGCCCACACTCGTTGGCCTGGAGGCGGTGGATCCGGCGCAGCCGCCTAGCAATGGCTCTATCTTGTTTTTTTCCGAAGACGCAATACGCGGCCACGGGCGCGGCCATGTCACCTCCACCACCTTTAGCAAAACCGTGGGTAAGGCCATCGCCCTGGGCCTGCTGCAAGGCGGCACCGCGCATGTGGGCCAAGAAGTGGTGGCCGCATCGCCCGCCACCGGTCGCCAATACAGGCTGCGCGTGGTCGAGCCCTGCTTTATCGACCCGCAAGGAGTGCGTTACCGTGTCTGATTCCATCGCCACCACCGCAGCCCCCGCCACCCGCAGCCAGCCCACGCGCAGCGGCCAGTTGCAAGTGCATTTACGCGTCCAAAAGCTATCTAACCTGACGCAAATCAGCACCTGGTCCAGCAGCATAGGCGCGCTCAGCAGCGCGTTGCACCGCGCACTGGACTGCGAAGTACCACTGCACACAGGCCAACTGGTGCCCTGCGCGCTGGGCACGCTCATGCGCAGCGGCCCGTTTGAGTTTTTGTTAGTGGGGGACGCCGACCAGGCCCCCAGCGACCGCGTCGCCCTGCTGCGCCAGCATATTGGCGCCGACATAGGCTCCGTGCTGGACCTGAGCCACGCCCGTGTGCGTGTCAGCGTGCATGGTGACAAAGCAATAGAGGCCCTGTCCAAACTCTACGCGCTGGACTTTAGGCCTGCCGCATTTGCTCCCAACAGCTTCGCCCTCACCGGCCACCACCACATTCCCTGCCTGCTGCACCGACTGGATGCGCAGCACTTTCATGCCTACTACTTCTCCACTTATGCGCGCGGGCAGATTGATTTGCTGGCGGATGCGGCGCTGGAGTTTGGGGTGGATGTGACGCAGGCTGGCTAGACGCCAAAGCCTCGCACCGCACGTCGCCTCCACTAAAAACCTCTGCGGCTCATGCCGTGTGTTTGGCCTACGCGTCGATGCGCCCCAGTATCAGATGCAGGCTGTTGAAAATGGCTTTGCGTAGGGCGAGTGACCGATCCAAGCAAGGACATGGGCACCCCTTCCCCGTGAAAACCCTAGTAAAAACTCGCTTGACACCTGCCGCTTCACATCTAAACTCCAAATATATTAAGAACATATTTAGACCGACTAGCCGCCATATCTTGAAGGACTCCAAGCCATGAACAATCCCCGCTGGAAAGGCATATTTCCCGCTGTCACCACCAAGTTCCACGCCGATGAGAGCCTGGACCTGGAGAGCACAGCGGTGCATCTGGACTTTCAAATTCGCAACGGCATCCACGGCATGGTGACCTGCGGTTCGCTGGGCGAAGCCAGCACATTGACGCTGGAAGAAAAACTGATGGTGGCCAAAAACGCGCTGGACGTGAGCCGGGGCCGCGTGCCGGTGCTGGCCAATATTTCTGAGACCAGCACGCGAGAAGCCATCCGCTATATAGAAGGCGCTAACAAAATCGGCGTCGATGGCTTTATGGTCATGCCTTCGGTCATTTACGTAGCCGATGCGCGCGAGGCCATGCAAAACCTGCGCACCATGGCCGCCGTGGCGCAAAAGCCCATGATGATTTACAACAACCCGGTCGCCTATCGGGTAGACCTGAAACCCGAGCACATGCTGGCCCTGGCCGATTGCGAGTGGCTGGTCGCAATTAAAGAAAGCAGCGACAACATCCGCCGCATTACCGATTTGCGCAACACGGTAGGCGAGCGTTACCAGTTGTTCCTGGGCGTGGACGACCTGGCCTACGAAGGCCTGGCCCTGGGCGCTGATGGTTTGTTGGCTGGGGTGGGCTGCACTTTCCCGCGCGAGACGGTGGCTTTGTATGACTTGATGGTGGCCGGCCGTTTTGCCGAGGCGCTCAAGCTCTACCAATGGATGACGCCCATGCTGCACCTGGACGTATCCAACAAGCTGGTGCAAAACCTGAAATTAATTGACGTCGTGGCAGGCATGGGATCCGAGCACATGCGTCGCCCACGCCTGCCCCTGATCGGCGCCGAACGCGAATTTGTCGAGACTATCGTAAAGACCGCCTTGGCCACGCGCCCGGCCCAATACCAGTCCGTCCCCTGAGCATCCCGTGCCGCCCTTTGAAGGCGGCATATGTGCAAGTCCCCATTGTTCTATTTATTTCACAATTATTGAGGTGCTGATATGAAGATGAAATCCCTCGCGGTACTGGCTGTTGGTTCCGCTTTGTTGTGCGCCGGCCCTATGGCCTTCGCCAAAGACAAACTTGACAGCATTAT
>CANJXV010000195.1 GCA_947478935.1 Comamonadaceae bacterium | reverse complement strand
TACAACCAGTACACCAGAATGTACAAACCAAGCCAGACAACGTCCACAAAGTGCCAATACCAGGCAGCGCCTTCAAAACCGAAATGGCGTTCCGGACTGAAATGGCCTTTTTGCAGGCGCAAGGTGATGAACAAGAGCATCAACATACCCACGAACACGTGAAAGCCGTGGAAACCGGTCAACATGAAGAAGGTGGAGCCGTAAATACCGGAGCTCAGCTTCAGGTTGTAAGCCGTGTAAGCATGGTAGTACTCATAGCCCTGCACAACTAGAAAGGTAATGCCCAGCAGAACGGTGAGCCACATAAAACTAACGGTTTTGCTACGGTTGCCATCGATTAACGCGTGGTGCGCAATGGTCAAGGTGACACCCGAGCTCAACAACAAAGCCGTGTTGATAGTGGGCAACCAAAACGGGCCCATGGTGGTGAAGGGCTCGATGATGCCGGCAGGCGATGCGGTTACACCAGCAGCCAGGCTGGGCCAGACGGCTTTGAAGCCGGGCCACAAGAGTGCGTTGTCCAAGCTGCCCAGCGCAGGCACCGAGTGGGAGCGGGCCCACCACAGTGCGCTGAAGAAAGCGCCAAAAAACATGACTTCCGAGAAGATGAACCAGCTCATGCTCCAGCGGAAGGACAGATCAATTTTGCGACCGTATTGACCGGTTTCGCTTTCATGGACTGCCTCACCAAACCATTGGAAGAGCACATAAAACAAAAACAACATGCCAAAGGCCAGCGAGTAACGGCCCCAACCGGCCCCATTAATCCACTGGCCCGCACCCAGTATCACAAAGAACAAAGCCAACGACGCCATAAAGGGGTGACGCGAAGGCTGGGGAACAAAATAATACGGTTGTTCGCCGTGTGCAGTGCTACTCATTTCAGCTCCATTTTTCCAAATACGATTCGAAGACCGCAGTGCTATTGCCTGCGCTTATTAACCAACCACCCAGGTAGCCAAACCGATCAGGCTGACCACCAAAACCAATACCGTGATAACGCCCGCCAGCAAGACATGCAGCGGGTTTACCTTCGCAGCATCTTCCTCAAAGCCGGCACGACTGCGAATTCCAATAAATGACCAGGCCACGGTTTTGAGACTGCGCAACAAAGACGGACGCGCATTGTTACCAGAGACGGTATTCGATTCACTCATGAGCCCGCCACCTTAGGCACAAGCGTAGCTACCGGCGCAGGCGGCACTTTGCCACCCACCTCAAAAAATGTGTACGACAACGTGATAGTTCTCACATCTTTAGAGAGCTTGGGGTCGATCACAAACACCACTGGCCATGACTTTTTCTCACCGGCATCCAATGTGTACTGGTTGAAACAAAAACATTCCAGTTTGTTGAAATGCGCTGCCGCTTGTTGCGGCGCATAACTGGGAATAGCCTGCGCAGCCATGCGGCGGTTCTGCGTATTTTGGAACTCGTACATCACCGTCATCAATTCGCCCGGATGCACTTGCAAAGAGCTTTGCGCCGGCTTGAACTGCCATGGCCCGCGGCTATTGGCGTCAAACTCCACTGTGATGGTGCGGCTGGTATCGACCTGCGAGTTGGCGGGCAATTGGGCCTTTTCACCCGGCACTGCCAACTCGGCGAGGGCCAAAATGTTCACCCCGGTCATTTGGCAAATCGCGTTGTAAATGGGCACCAATGCGTACCCAAAGCCAAACATGGCCAATACGATCACCGCCAGTTTGCCCAGCATGGTGGAATTTTGGTAACGCAGGTTCATGCGCAACTCAGCGGCCCAACAAAACCATCTTGACCATAAAGCCGATGAAAAAAACCACAGCCACGGACGCTAGGCTTAGGCCTAGACGGATATTGGCTTTTTTCTGTTCAGGCGTCATAAAGTCAGTTGATGGTTAGCTGTTAAGCAAGAATTTTGTTGGCCGCCGCATTGAGCTTGGGGGGAGTCTCAAAAGTGTGGAAAGGCGCGGGGGAAGGAACTTCCCACTCCAAGCCTTCCGCAGCTTCCCAGGGACGCTGTGGCGCTTTTTCACCGTGGCCAAGCATGGTGGGCAAGACCACAAAGAAGAAGAAATACACCTGTGCCAAGCCAAAGGCAAAACCACCAATTGAGGCAAGCGCATTGAAGTCGGCAAACTGCATCGGGTAATCGGCGTAGCGACGGGGCATACCCGCCAGACCCAGGAAGTGCATGGGAAAGAATGTCACGTTAAACGCAATCAGCGACCACCAAAAATGGATCTTGCCGCGTGTTTCGTTGTACATCACACCGGTCCACTTGGGCGACCAATAGTAGTAACCGGCGAACATGGCGTACAAAGAACCGGCTACCAGCACATAGTGGAAATGGGCCACCACGTAATAGGTGTCTTGCAACTGAATGTCAATCGGTGCCATGGCCAGGATCAGGCCAGTAAAGCCGCCCATAGTGAACACAAAGATGAAGCCAACTGCAAACAACATCGGGGTTTCAAACGTCATGGAGCCCTGCCACATTGTGGCAATCCAGTTGAACACTTTCACGGCGGTAGGCACCGCAATCAGCATGGTCGCGTACATAAAGAAGAGCTGCCCCGTCACCGGCATGCCGGTGGTGAACATGTGGTGCGCCCAAACGATGAAAGACAAAATTGCGATGGACGAAGTGGCGTACACCATGGAGGTATAACCAAATAAACGCTTGCGGGCGAAGGCCGGAACGATTTGGCTGATGATGCCGAAGGCAGGCAAAATCATGATGTAGACCTCGGGGTGGCCGAAGAACCAGAAAATATGCTGGTAGAGCACTGGGTCACCGCCGCCTGCGGGGTTGAAGAAGGTGGTGCCGAAATGTCGATCCGTCAACGTCATGGTGATGGCGCCAGCCAACACAGGCATCACTGCAATCAGCAAATAAGCAGTAATCAGCCAGGTCCAGGCGAACATCGGCATCTTCATCAAAGTCATGCCAGGGGCGCGCATGTTCAAAATGGTGACGATGATGTTGATCGAGCCCATGATCGAGGAAGCGCCCAGGATATGCATAGCGAAAATACCGGCATCCATACTGGGACCTTGCTGCAAGGTCAGCGGCGCATATAGCGTCCAACCGGCAGCGGGTGCGCCGCCGGGCATCCAGAAAGAGCCCACCAGCATCAGACCCGCGGGAATCAGCAGCCAGAAACTGAAGTTATTCATGCGCGCAAAGGCCATGTCGGCGGCACCGATTTGCAGCGGAATCATCCAATTAGCAAAGCCCACAAAGCCCGGCATGATGGCACCAAAGACCATGATCAAGCCGTGCATCGTGGTCAGCGAGTTAAACAATTCAGGATTGACAAATTGCAAACCCGGTTGGAACAGCTCGGCGCGAATCAACATAGCCAGAATACCGCCCACGATAAACATCGTGAAGCTGAACAATAAATACAGCGTGCCGATGTCTTTGTGGTTGGTCGCATAAACCCAACGCCGCCAACCCGTAGGCGCATGGTCATGGTGGTCGTCATGGGCGTGATCGTGGTGGTCTAAAACTGCGCTCATACGGGTTTCCTTCTCAGTACTTCAATATATAAATCAATATCGCTTGGTAGGTACGCACTTATTTGCGCAATGCGGCTACATCAGCAGGCTGTACCACTTGACCGGTCTGGTTCGACCAGTGGTTCTTGGTATAGCTGATGACTGCCGCGATATCGGTGTCACTTAGGGCCTTCCAGGCAGGCATCGCGCCGTTATTCTGACCATTAAGTAAAACCTTAATTTGCTTAGCCTTATCGGCATCGAGCACCACGGCTGCGCCATCGAGTGGCTTGATCGCGCCGCCGCCTTTGCCATGCGTCTGGTGGCATGCCACGCAGTTTTGGGCATAAACTTTTTCACCGCGCTGGGTAATTTCAGCCAAGGTCCACACTTTGGAGGGATCGTCTGCCAAGGCAGCCATCTTTTTCTTCTCACCCTCAACCCACTTGCTGTAGTCCTCCGCCGAAACCACTTTCACATGGATCGGCATGTAGGCGTGCTCTTTACCGCACAGTTCCTGGCACTGACCATGGTAGTCGCCGATTTTTTCGGCGCGGAACCAGGTGTCGCGCACAAAACCTGGAATAGCATCTTGCTTGATACCAAAGGCCGGCACGGCAAACGCATGAATCACGTCATTGGCGGTGGTGATGATACGGATTTTCTTATCCACCGGCACCACCAGCGGGTTGTCCACTTTAAACAAATAGTCGTCAACGACTTCGCCTTTTTTCGGGCCGCCATTATTGGACATTTCGCGCTGCTCACCATCCAAGGTGGACACAAAGCCAATGCCCTCGCCCTCGCCTTTAATGTAGTCATAGCCCCATTTCCATTGCATGCCGGTGGCTTTGATAGTCACATCGGCGTTGCTGGTGTCTTTCATCGCAACTACGACTTTGGTGGCAGGCAAAGCCATCAAAATCACGATGATGAAGGGGATAACTGTCCAGATAATTTCTACGGTAACCGACTCATGGAAAGTGGCCGGCTTGTGACCCAGCGATTTGCGGTGTTTCCAGATGGAATAAAACATCACCGCAAACACTGCCACAAAAATCACCGTGCAAAGAATAAGCATGAACCAGTGCAGCCATTGCTGCTCGCGTGCGATGGCGGTCACCGCAGGCGGTAGGTTCAATTGAAGTACCGCCGGCCCGCCAGGCAGGTCATTCACAGCGGCGGCCGGGCTCAAAGTCCCAGTGCCAAGCCATACGCCTGCTGCTGCCAACAGTGAAGCTGATTTATTCCAAATGCTCTTCATCGTTTTCACTTTCAATACCTCAAAATTTGCAAAATTACTATGTCGCAGAGCTTACAAAGCGCATCAGCCCAGCCGAACAGCGCGGCGCAATTCATTCGCTAGGGCCTCACGCCGCTCGGGGCGCACATAGCGCCCCACCTGCATCGACTTTCCCTGCGCTGACACTGCGATCAGCGAATGCGCGCCGCCCAGTGGTTCGATCCTGACCCATTGCCGCTGGAACTGGGCCCGCTCGCGCACGCCAGCCGCCTCGTGTTCCACCACCACCTGCGTTCCGTCCACCACGATGCGCTCCTGATCAAGCACATGCCTAGAAAAAATCAAAAAACAAATCCCAACGGCCAAAGTCTCCAGGGCTGCAAATGGCAGCACCAACAGCGCACCTTGCAGCCAGAAGAACAAACCGATGCACAAGGAAACCAGACTTAAGGATGCAAAGAAAACCAACATTTGGGCCGGTGTTAAGGGCGCATGACGCCGCAAAACCCACTCAAAACGGGGGTTTTGCGCATCGGCATCAATGGAGTGACTAAAGCTCACGCGGTTTGGAGTTGATGGCGCG
>CANJXV010000194.1 GCA_947478935.1 Comamonadaceae bacterium | reverse complement strand
GTGTCGGCCAGAATTTGAATTTCAATATGACGCGGGTTTTGGAGAAATTTTTCCATGTAAACCGCAGGATTCCCAAAGGCTGCGCCCGCCTCGGCCTTGGTCATGGCTACCGCATTGATCAGCGCCGCTTCGGTATGCACCACACGCATGCCGCGCCCGCCACCGCCGCCGGCAGCTTTGATGATGACTGGGTAACCCACGCTTTTCGCAATCTTGCGGACCTGGGCCGGGTCATCGGGCAACTCGCCCTCCGAGCCGGGCACGCAAGGCACGCCGGCGCGGATCATGGCCTGCTTGGCCGATACCTTATCACCCATGATGCGGATAGATTCGGGCGTAGGGCCGATAAATTGGAATCCGCTTTTTTCCACCCGTTCGGCAAAATCCGCGTTTTCGCTTAAAAAGCCGTAACCGGGGTGGATGGCTTCCGCGTCGGTAACTTCAGCGGCCGAAATAATGGCCGGCATATTCAGATAGCTCAGGTTGGAGGCTGCCGGTCCGATGCAGACGGCCTCCTCGGCCAGGCGTACGTATTTAGCGTCGCGGTCGGCTTCGGAATAGACCATAACCGCGCGCACACCCAGCTCGCGGCAGGCGCGCTGGATGCGCAGCGCAATTTCGCCACGGTTGGCGATCAGAATTTTTTTAAACATGGCTAGGGGGTTATTCGATCGTGATCAGGGCTTGCCCGTATTCCACCGCCTGGCCGTTCTCGCAGAAAACCTGGACCACTTTGCCAGATTTGTCTGCCTCAATCTCATTGAGAATTTTCATGGCTTCAATAATGCAGATGGTGTCGCCCTCTTTGACCATGTCGCCCACTTCCACGAAGGCTTTGGCGCCGGGCGAGGAGGAGCGGTAAAAGGTGCCGACCATCGGTGACTTGACGGTGTGCAGGGTGCTGACCTCCGGTGCGGGAGCTTCTGCGGGCACTGTGGCGGACGTGGCCTGCGGCGCCAAGGGGGCTTGCGGCGCGCCCGCTGCCACCGGCGCAGGTACAGGCGCATAGGCTTGCGCCACTGTTTGCGAACCTTTAACAATGCGTACCTTGCCCTCGGCCTCGGTTATCTCCAGCTCCGAGACGTTGGAATCAGAGACCAGGTCGATCAAGGTCTTGAGTTTGCGTAAATCCATGGATCCTCCTTGCATTTGATGGGGGTTGGCAGCCATGCCACCCTCTCAAACATGTTAAAAATACTTTAAATGAATTAAAAGCTCTTAAAAATATTCTAACGTAGGCTAAATTCCGGTATCGCGAATAAATCGGCGGCTAGCGCAATAGCCCAGTGCTTGACTATCTTAAACCACGCCATTGATCTAGGTCTTGCTGGCTTATGCGCCCGAGCTTGCGCTGCGCGATTTGGCCGTCGCTTGAAAATACCACGGTAAAGGGCAGGCTTCCAGTCAAATTGCCCAACTCACGGCTCATTTCCGTCCCCTCGAGCCCGGCCATACCAAGTGCAAAAGACAGAGGAGTGGTCTTCAGAAAGCTTAGCACCCTTTCCGGTTTGTCGACGGCCAGTCCAAGAACTTGCCAGCCATTAGATTTATTTTGTTGATAGAAGGCTTCAATTAGCGGAAGTTCTTCAATGCAGGGGGGGCACCAGGTGGCCCAAAAATTGACCAATAGCGGTCGCCCTTGAAAGCGCTGCATAGCAAAACTTTCTCCTTGCGGGTTGGTCCATTGGCGCGCCCAGAGCCCGGCAGGTGCGGCATCCGGTGCTGGTCGATTGCGCCACCAGGAGGCACCAATACCTGCTCCCAAGGCCGTCGCGGCTAGCGCTCCCAGCGCCCAGCGACGTCGGGGCGTTGCCTGTGCAGTGATTTCAGGTGCTTGCATCCTGCCCATTGTCCATCAAACTGCGTAAGGCCTTGGTATCCCCACGCCAACGCCGCCCCTGCGCGTCTGACTGCAGCGCTCCCCGGATGCCATCCAGATCGTTGACCAACAAGTGCAGGCCCAAATAGGATTTGAAATCTTCAAGCCACACTTGCACACTGAGCGCATCTACCGTGTCGCCGTGCAAACCGGTGACCTGGCTGGCTTGAAAGCGCACGCCCATGTCGATTAAGGTAATTTCGGCTATTTTGGAGTCTTCGCAAAACAATTGCAGGTAAATGTCTGAGTGCCGGGTGGCGGTTCCGCGCCAGACCGCACCACCGAGATGGGGCTGAAAACGCGCCAAGCGCTCCATCCAGACGAGCGCGATCCTGCGCAGTACGCCAAGTTCCTGGGCCTGGCTTTCGGGGCAAAAAATGGCGATGTAGTCCTGTACCGCCCGCTCCATAGTTTCGTGGTCGGGCAGGCCCTGGCGCGGCGATAGTCCCAGTTGTTGGGCTGCACGGCGCTTAGCTGCGCCAAAGTCCAGGCCTTCCTCCACCACTGAACGTGCTGCGACTGCCGCTATTTCCGCTTTGATGCTGTCCATCTGTGCATTGTGCCCCGCACCCGACAATGCCGCCAAGTTAAGGGGTCAAACTCGGTACGCTGAGTAAGCCCTGCATATTTAAGTCATCGCATGGAGCGCAGCCAATTGGCGATCCATAAGCGCCTGATTCAAACGGCAAACGGTTCCGCTTCGTTGCACTCGCCATGACAGATTGGGGCTAATGCCGGGCTTGCGTAGGTGTGCAGCCGTTTTCAGCGTGATTGCGTCACGCAAAGCGCGTCTGCATAAAGCGCGCGTTTGCGGGGGGCGGCCAGTAAAATTCGGACATGCACATACACATATTGGGGATTTGCGGCACGTTTATGGGCGGACTGGCAGCCTTGGCGCGCGAGGCTGGCCACCGAGTAACGGGTTGCGATGCCGGTGTGTACCCGCCGATGAGCGATCAATTACGCGAGCTGGGTATCGAGGTGATGCAAGGCTTTGGCGCTGAGCAAGTGGCCCTGGCGCCGGACATTTGGGTGGTGGGCAATGTGGTCAGCCGCGCCCGCAATGCCGACGGGAGCGCCAAATTCCCGCTGATGGAAGCGATTCTGGATCGGGGATTGGCCTATACCAGCGGCCCGCAGTGGCTGGCCGAGCATCTGTTGGCCGGCCGCCATGTGCTGGCGGTAGCGGGTACCCATGGCAAAACTACGACTACCGCCATGCTGAGCTGGATTTTGGAACATGCCGGTCTGGAGCCGGGCTTTCTGGTGGGCGGCGTGCCGCTGAACTTCGGCGTGTCGGCCCGGCTGGGGCGGGGCGCAGCCTTTGTCATCGAGGCGGACGAATATGACACCGCATTTTTTGATAAGCGCAGCAAGTTTGTGCATTACCGCCCGCGTACCGCTGTTCTGAACAACCTGGAATTCGACCACGCAGACATTTTTGAGAACTTGCAAGCGATTGAGCGGCAGTTCCACCATTTGCTGCGCACCGTGCCGTCCAACGGGCGGCTGGTGGTCAATGGGCTGGAAGAAAGTCTGGCGCGGGTGTTGCAAATGGGTTGCTGGAGCGAGGTGCGCAGCTTCGGCGCGGCGGTCAGCGATTTCACCGCAGAGGGCGAACCGGAAGATTTTGCGGTGCTCCAACAAGGCGCGCAGGTGGGGCGTGTGCGCTGGGCCTTGGGTGGGGTGCACAACCAGCTCAATGCCCTCGCGGCTATCGCGGCGGCGGAACACCTAGGCGTCAGCCCGGCGGCGGCGGGCCTGGCCTTGCAGCAGTTTGAAAACGTCAAGCGCCGCATGGAAGTGCGCGGGCGTGTCGCGCTAGCGGGACAGCAGTCGGCGCCTTTGGTGACGGTGTACGACGATTTTGCGCACCACCCCACAGCCATACGCACCACGCTCAATGGTTTGCGCCGCCAGGTGGGTGCGGCGCGCGTTCTGGCGGTTTTTGAGCCGCGCTCTAACACGATGAAGCTCGGCGCCATGAAAGCGCAATTGCCCTGGAGCCTGGATGAGGCGGATCTGGCCTTTTGCCATAGCGGCGCGCTAGGCTGGGATGCGCACGAGGCCCTAGCGCCCATGGGTGTGCGCGCTAGGGTCGCCGATTCGGTGGATGCGCTGGTACAGCAACTGCGCGCTGTGGTGCAGCCGGGCGACCATATTGTGTGCATGAGCAACGGCGGCTTTGGCGGCATTCACGCCAAGTTGCTTCAGGCATTGCAGCAGACTGCGTCGCAGTCGTAAGCGCTGCTGCTGCCAAGCCCCACTTTCATCCTCAGGATGGTGCCCTGCGATAAGGCGACGCCGTGAATTAATCAAAGGCGCTAAGCAAATGAGGTTTCACTGGCTCGCGCCGAAGCCGCATGCCAGCATGGATGGGGTCCGGCGCGTATTTATCCCATGGTCTTTAGGTAGCAGCACTGCGGCGCACCCGGCGCGCTTTCACCGATTGCGACAGGGTTTCCAAGCTGCTTAGCGAATCGTCCCAACCCAAGCAAGCATCGGTAATGCTTTGGCCGTATTGCAAACCGGCCACCGAGTCCTTGCCTGGTGTAAATTTTTGCGCCCCGGCGGTTAAGTGGCTCTCTACCATCACGCCAAATATACGGGTCGAGCCTTGCGCTAGTTGGCCTGCAATGTCCTTGGCGACGTCCAATTGTTTTTGGTGCTGCTTGCTGCTGTTGGCGTGGCTGCAATCGACCATCAGGGTTTGCGACAAGCCCGCTTTGGCCAGGTCCTGACAGGCACTTTCTATGCTTTTTACATCGTAATTGGGCGCTTTACCACCGCGCAAAATTACATGGCAATCCGGGTTGCCTTGCGTTTGCACAATCGCCACCTGGCCGTTTTTGTGCACTGACAAAAAGTGATGTCCACCGGCAGCGGCCTGGATGGCATCGGTGGCGATTTTGATATTGCCATCCGTACCATTTTTAAAGCCTATGGGGGCAGACAGCCCCGAGGCCAGTTCGCGATGCACCTGACTCTCGGTGGTACGCGCGCCGATGGCACCCCAGGCAATCAGGTCCCCCAGGTACTGCGGTGAAATTACGTCCAAAAATTCGCTGCCTGCGGGCAGTCCCAGGCGGTTGATGTCAATCAGCAACTGGCGAGCGATACGCAGACCTTCATCGATGCGAAAGCTTTCGTCCAAGTAGGGGTCGTTGATCAGGCCTTTCCAGCCGACGGTAGTGCGCGGTTTTTCAAAGTACACGCGCATCACGATTTCTAGGGTATCAGCGTAATGGTCGCGCTGTTCTTTAAGGCGCTTGGCATAGTCCAGCGCGGCCGCGGGGTCGTGGATGGAGCAGGGGCCGATGATGACCAGTAGGCGGTCATCTTTGCCGTTCATGATGCTCTGGATGCGCTTGCGGGTGGAGGAGACCAGGCCTTCCACCAGCGTGCCGCTGATCGGGAAAAAACGGATCAAATGTTCGGGGGGCGGTAGCACGGTAATGTCCTTGATACGTTCGTCGTCGGTAATGCTGGTGCGGTC
>CANJXV010000193.1 GCA_947478935.1 Comamonadaceae bacterium | reverse complement strand
TCGCTTTCGTTGGCACCACGTACTTGACGCGGTTGTCCTGGCTATCCAGGTTCAGGTCGATCATTCCCTTTTTGCGCAAAGCCTTTAAGCGGCGATGCGCAGTAGTGGTCGAAATCTCGGGCAGCATCACCATGGCCTCCAGCACCGTAATCGGCTTGTCATCGTGCCACGCGGACGCGAAGACATTAAGCATCCTGGACTCGACTGCATCGAGTTGCGGGAAGCTCGGCAAGCTGCGGACAGCTTGCACCAGATTGAGGTACTTGGTGTACATCTGCGAAAAGTTCGCTACCTTTGTTTTTGACATGATCGACTCCAACGGTTGAAATATGGTTTTTTTATTGAAGCATTTCAGTTCAACATCTGAAATCCGACAATATTCTCTCAAAAAATGACGGTTCTGTCGAATTTACAGCAGATTTATGATTTTCGTCATTTTTTGTTATCTTACATCATATTTTTACATTAAAAAACATATTTACCAAAAAAGTTATTTACTGGAGGGGAAGCTGAACATGGTTCCCTCTCGTACGCCAGCGGAAGGCCAGCGTTGGGTGATGGTTTTGCGCTTGGTATAAAAACGCGCAGCGTCCGGTCCGTAGGCATGCAAATCGCCAAACAGGGAGCGCTTCCATCCCCCAAAGGAGTGGTAAGCCACTGGCACAGGTAGGGGTACATTGACGCCCACCATGCCCACCAAAATGTTGTCGGTGAAGTACCGTGCGGCCTCGCCGTCGCGGGTAAAGATGCAGGTTCCATTGCCGTATTCATGGGCGTCAATCATGTCCATGGCTTCTTGCAAGGTCTTGACGCGCACCACGCCCAGCACCGGTCCGAAGATTTCTTCCTGGTAAGTCACCATGCCGGGTTTGACGTTGTCAAACAGGCAGGGGCCCAGGAAATAGCCTTGCTCGTGGCCCGGCACCTGGACGCCGCGTCCATCGACCACCAAAGTAGCGCCTTCGGCCACACCCTGGTCTACATACCCCTTCACTTTTTCAAAATGCGCTTTGGTGACCAGCGGGCCCATGTCCATACCAGCAGTAGTGCCGGGGCCGACTTTCATCTTGGCAATCTCTACCTTCAGGCCCGCAATCACAGCGTCCGCCGTGGCATCGCCCACCGCCACCACCAAGGGGATGGCCATGCAGCGCTCGCCGCAGGAGCCGTAAGCCGCACCCATGAGCGCGTTCACCGCGTTGGCTACATCGGCATCGGGCATCACCACTGCGTGGTTCTTAGCACCGCCAAGTGCCTGCACGCGTTTGCCATGGGCACAACCGGTGGCATAGATGTATTCGGCTATCGGTGTGCTGCCTACAAAGCTGACCGCTTTGACGCGCGGGTCTGTCAGCAGCGTGTCCACCGCTTCCTTGTCACCATTGACCACATTAAGAACGCCCGGTGGCAAGCCCGCTTCCAAGGCCAATTGCGCTACCAGCATGGTGCTGCTAGGGTCGCGCTCGGAGGGTTTCAAAATAAAAGTGTTTCCGCACGCCACCGCCATGGGCCACATCCACAAGGGCACCATGATGGGAAAGTTAAATGGGGTGATACCGGCGGTCACGCCCAGAGCCTGAAACTCGCTCCAGGAGTCGATAGCCGGGCCGACGTTTTTGCTGTGCTCGCCTTTGAGCAATTCGGGTGCGTAGCTGGCGTACTCCACATTTTCAATGCCGCGCTGCAATTCGCCCATGGCGTCGGGAAGCACTTTGCCGTGTTCGGCGGTCACCAGTGCACACAAGGCATCGGCATGTTCTTCCAGTAGCACTTTTAGCTTGCTCATCACTCGGGCGCGTTTGAGCGGCGGCGTGTTGCGCCACTCGGGGAAGGCGGCCTGGGCATTGGCAATCGCCTGCTCCACGGTTAATTTGTCAGCCAGCAAGAGTTTCTTCTCGGCTTTGCCGGTGGCAGGGTTGAACACCTCGGTGCTGCGGCTTCCGCCTTGGGTTAATTGGCCGCCAATCAGGTGGCCGATAGTGGGTAATGTGGACATAGTCAAAGTGCTCAAGTTAAAAAATGAAGAGGTTAGAAAAATTCTTGCGAGCGGCTTGGCTGCAGCTGGCTCAAGTATCGCAAATGCGCCCATGGCGGCGAGCCGACACGCTGCAATACCATGCTATGTTGGGCTGCAAGCTTTTGCTGAGAACGGCGAATCTGGCTTTATAGCAAGCTTGGCGGGCTTGCGTTGACTTAAAGATACGCGTTTGTCAACCTCAAAAAAGACGGGCCTGCTCACCCATTGCAGTGCACTGGGTGCTCAGGCTGCCCCACAGCTCTGAACGCCCTTGGACAGCGCCAGACGCACAATGCGACTGGTTGCTTCAGGTTCTTAGTCAGTCGCATTCATCGATTCGCCCAATGCATTGATCAGGCTGTCTATTTCGGATTTTTCGATGATGAAAGGCGGCGCCAATTGGATGGTGTCGCCACCGTAGCGCACGTAAAAACCTTTTTCGAGGCAACGCATCGCAATTTCATAAGGGCGGCGCGCCGGTTCGCCGGGCACGGCGGCGATGGTGAACCCTGCTGCCAAGCCCACGTTACGGATATCGGTGATGTGCTTGCTGCCTTTGAGGCTGTGCACCGCTTGCTCAAAATACGGCGCCATGGCGGCCACACGCTCGATCATGTTTTCCTTGACCAACACATCCAGGGCTGCAATACCGGCAGCGCAAGCTACCGGGTGCGCCGAGTAGGTGTAGCCGTGGGTGAATTCCATCATGTATTGTGGGCCGCCGGCATCCATAAAGGTATCGTAGATTTCTTTCTTAGCCACCACCGCGCCCAAGGGCTGTGCTCCGTTGGTCACTTGCTTGGCGATGTTCATGATGTCCGGGGTCACACCAAAGGCGGCCGAGCCGGTGTAGGCACCGCATCGGCCAAAGCCGGTGATCACTTCATCAAAGATCAACAAGATGTTGTTGGCAGTGCAAATCTCGCGCAGACGCGCCAGGTAGCCCACCGGAGGCACCACCACGCCGCCAGAGCCGGACATGGGCTCGACGATGACGGCGGCGATATTGGATGCATCGTGCAGCGTAATCAGGCGCAACAGCTCATCGGCCAGCTCGACACCGTGTGCTGGCATGCCGCGCGAATACACGTTTTGCGGCAACTGGGTATGTGGCAGATGGTCGGCCTCGATGCCCTGGCCGAACGTCTTGCGGTTGGCGCCAATGCCGCCGACTGAAATGCCGCCAAAGTTAACGCCGTGATAGCCTTTTTCTCGGCCAATCAAGCGCGTCTTGGTGCCCATGCCTTTGGCGCGCCAGTAGGCACGTGCCATTTTCAGCGAGGTGTCTGCGCACTCCGAGCCCGAGCCGGCGAAAAACACACGGTCCAAGCCTTCCGGCATGAGTTGGCTGATTTTGTTGGCCAACTCAAACGACAGCGGGTGCGCGTATTGAAAGGCGGGTGAATATTCCATGGTGCCAATCTGGCGGCTGACCGCATCGGTAATTTCCTGGCGGCCATGGCCCAGGCCGCAGCACCACAGGCCCGACAGGCCATCCATCACTTTGCGTCCGTTGGAGTCGGTGTAATAAGCGCCTTTGGCGCTGACCATCATGCGCGGACTGGCTTTGAAATTGCGGTTGCCGGTGTAAGGCATCCAGTGCGCGTCCATCCAGGCGGCGTCGCGCGGGTAGGCGGAGGTAGTGGTTACAACCGGTGCGTGGGTGGCGGTGTCATGGGGTTTCATGGCGGACTCCTAGTGCTGGGTCAAAAAGCCTTTTCAGCCGCACAGAAAGTGTCGGCTTGCTCAGGCAAAACCAGATTGTGAACCTCTCTGTTACTCTTATAAAGTGCGAATTATCGCTATTTACTTGCAAATTTATGAAACCTAAGCACACCACCACATCGGATGCACCGGCCAAAGCGCGGTCGCCAAGCAGTAAAGCGCTGCCCCGGCGCAAGCCCCCCGCCCAAGCCGCCACAATGCCCACGGGTCCGGCCTTGGGCCAGCTCAGCGACATGGACTTGCGTTTGCTGCGCGTATTCCGGGTGGTGGCCGATTGCGGCGGCATGGCCGCAGCCGAGCTAGAGCTCAATATCGGCAGCTCCACCGTTAGCCGCCACATCAAAGACCTGGAAACCCGCCTCGGCTTGCGCCTGTGTCGCCGTGGACGGGCCGGTTTTGCCCTGACGCCCGAGGGCCAAAAAATTTACGCCCATACCACTCAGTTGATGGCCGCCACCGATGCGTTTCGCAGCAGCGTTGATGAAATTCACCAACGCATGGGCGGCCAGTTGCAAATCGCGGTGTTTGACAAAACCGCCAGCAACCCCAAGGCCCGGGTAGCGCAGGCGATTGCGCGCTTTCACGCGCGCGCGCCGGATGTCTCGCTCAATCTGCATGTCGCCACGCTCAACGCCATCGAGCGCGGCGTGCTCGATGGCCAGTTCCACCTAGGCATCATCCCCGGCCACCGTACCTCCGGCACCTTGCACTACGCACGCCTGTTTGATGAACACATGTGCTTGTACTGCGGACCTGGCCATGCCTTGTTTGGCAGCGCGCACAAGGGTCTGGATTGGGAAACAGTGCGCGCTCTTCCATTTGCCGGTCTGGGCTACCACTCACCCAATTTGCAGGTCAGCCAGCAATTGCGCCTGACCCGCAGCGCCACCGGTTTTGACCAGGAGTCGATTGCCACTTTGATTTTGTCGGGCCGCTTCGTCGGATTTTTGCCTGAGCACTATGCGGACAGCTTTGTGCAGCAAGGGCAGATGCAGGCAGTGCTGCCCGATGTGTTTTTTTACGACTGCGAGTTCTTCGCCATCACTCGCCGCTCACCGCAAGCCGCGCGCGCCACGCGCGCGTTTTTGCAATGCCTGGAGCAGGCGCACGTCGCCTAGCCGCTGCCAGCGTTTTGCTAGTCCTATTTACCCGGCGAGAAACGGGAAACCGTCGATCGCGTCTTCACCATCCATACGCGCAGCCAAGGCCTTGCCCGAACCGGCGCCGTGCGTCCAGCCCAAGGTGCCGTGGCCGGCGTTAACCCAGAGCCCGCGCACAGGCGTTTGGCCGATGTAGGGAATATTGGTCGGCGTGGCGGGGCGCAAGCCGGCCCAGAACTGCGGATTGCCACCTTCACGGGGCAAGCGGGTGTCGCACATGCCAGGCCAGATTTCCTCGACCCGACGCGCCAGCATGTGGCAGCGCGCTTGGGATACCGGGCTGTCCAGTCCCAGGTCGTAGCTGCCCACTTCGATCGTGCCGGCTACGCGGATCTGGTCGCCTAAGCGGGTGATGGCAATCTTGCGCGAGTCGTCGATCACCGACACCGAAGGCGCCCGCTCGGGCCGCATTATGGGGAATGTGGCGCTATAGCCTTTGCCCGGGTAAATCGGCAAGTCCACGCCCACGCGGCG
>CANJXV010000192.1 GCA_947478935.1 Comamonadaceae bacterium | reverse complement strand
GATAATCGCGTGCCGATTGCATGTGGGATGCCTTTAAGTTCGAAATATTTGAATGATGCCATCAATTTCCTTGGTCCTACAACCCTTTTCACTAACCTAACATTCGCCCATGATTTTTCTACGCAAATCCAGCGACCGAGGCTATGCCGACCATGGCTGGCTCAAGTCCTTTCATAGTTTTTCCTTTGCGGGTTATTACGACCCTGCTTTCATGGGCTGGGGCAATTTGCGGGTGGTTAATGAAGACCGCATCGCGCCCGGTACCGGTTTTGGCACGCACGGCCACCGGGACATGGAAATCATCAGCTACGTGTTGTCGGGCAATCTGGCGCACAAAGACAACATGGGTAATGTCAAAGGCATACCACCAGGAGATGTGCAACGCATGAGCGCGGGCACCGGCGTGCAGCACAGTGAGTTCAACCACGCACCCAATGCGACCACGCATTTCCTGCAAATCTGGATCGAGCCCAATGTGCGCGGCATCGCGCCGTCGTACGAGCAAAAAACTTTTTCTGCTGCCGAAAAAGACGGCGCATTGCGCTTGGTTGCCGCTCCCGGCGGTGCGCAAGGCGCGGTACAAATCCATGCCGATGCGCGCATGTATGCCGCTTGTTTTGATGGTAGCCAAAGCGCTTCGTTGGAATTGGACCCGGCCCGTAAAGCCTATGTGCAGGTACTGCGCGGCGCTTTGTCTGCGAACGGGCAGGCGTTGAGCCAGGGCGATGCCTTACTCATGCAAGGCGAAAACCGCTTGGTTTTAGACCAGGCCCAAGCCGCTGAAGTGCTGGTGTTTGACTTGGCGCCTTAAGATTTTTTACTTGGAGTTTTTATACATGATAGATCGTTTTCAAAATATGTTTGCGCTGATAGCCCGCGTGCTATTGGCCGCTTTGTTTCTTCCTGCGGGCATCAGCAAGATTGCGGGTTTTGCGGGCACTGTGGCCTATATCGGCTCCGTAGGTTTGCCTTCGCCGGAACTGGGCGCGGGCATTGCGGTCTTGGTTGAAGTGGGTGGAGGCCTCGCCTTACTGGCGGGCTACCAAACGCGCTTAGTCGCGCTGCTCATGGCCATTTTCACCGTGGTAGCGGGCGTGTTTTTCCACGCATTTTGGACAGCCGCGCCCGAGCAATTGATGGTGCAGCAAATCATGTTCATGAAGAATATCGCCATTGCCGGAGGCTTGCTGGCCTTGACGGCTTTCGGTGCTGGTGCGCTCAGCCTGGATGCGCGTCGGCAGGATTGAGATTGGCGCAGGCAGTGTTAATCGCTATTTGATCTTTTGTTAGTGCAGCGCGCCAGGCGTATGCGCTGATCGTTTCTTTATAGACCCTGGCATTTTTATTTTTTGGAAATTTTTGCTATGACATCGACAGTTGTGATTTACCACTCCGGCTACGGCCATACCCAACGCCTGGCCCAACAAGTGGCCCAGGGCGCAGACGCCCAGCTCATTGCCATCGACGCCGAAGGCAATATCACCGAAGGCGAATGGGCTGCACTTGACGCCGCCGACGCCATCATCATGGGTTCGCCCACCTACATGGGCTCGGTATCTTGGCAGTTCAAAAAATTTGCCGATGCCTCGTCCAAGCGCTGGTTTGCCAGTGCCTGGAAAGACAAGGTTGCCGGCGGTTTTACGTGCTCGGGCTACCCCAGCGGCGACAAGCTCTCCACTCTACAAAGCATGCTGACCTTGGCGATGCAGCACGGCATGGTCTGGGCTGGCCTGAACATCATGGGCAACGAAACCATCAACCGCCTCGGTTCAAGCATCGGCATGATGGCCCATGCCGGCAACACCACACCGGCCGATGCCATGCACCAGGGTGACTTGGACACGGCCTTAGCTTACGGCGCTCGAGTGGCGCAGGTGGCAGCGAAGCTGCGGGCTTAAACACACTGTAGAGGGCAATGCGGGCCTAAGGCCCGCCGCCAGCGGCGTCGGTGACAATCCCTGCTCACCCACGCCGCTTTTTTATTACCTGATGCACCCTTTAAGCAAACTCCTGCGCTATGCCAGTGCCTATCGGCGCGATTTCAAATTGGCGGCGCTGTATTCGGTTTTGAATAAGTTTTTTGACATCCTGCCCGAGGTCTTGATCGGCGCGGCGGTGGATGTGGTGGTGAAGGGGGAAGAGAGTTTTCTGGCGCGCCATGTGTTGGGCGCGATCGGCATCACCAACACCTGGGAGCAATTGCTGGCGCTGGGCTTTTTTAATGTGTTGGTGTGGGGCGGCGAGTCTTTGTTTCAGTATTTATACGAAGTGAAGTGGCGCCAGTTGGCGCAAAACCTACAGCACGATATGCGCCTTGACACCTACCGCCATGTGCAGCGCCTGGATATGGCGTATTTCGAGAACCAGCGAACTGGGAACCTGATGGCCATCCTGAACGACGACATCAACCAGATGGAGCGGTTTTTGAATGGTGGCGCCAACCAAATCATTCAGGTATTTTTCTCCTCGCTCATGGTCAGCGCCGTGTTTTTTGCTTTGCAAAAAGACATCGCGCTGATGGCCTTGCTGCCCGTGCCTTTGATTTTGCTAGGTGCGTTCTGGTTTCAAAATCGGCTGGCTCCGCGCTACACCAAAGTGCGCGAGGCGGCGGGCGATGTGGGCGCGCGGCTCAATAACAATTTGTTGGGCCTAGCCACCATCAAAGCCTTTGCCACTGAGGGCTTTGAGGCCAGTCACATCGAAGAGGCGAGCAATCGCTACCGACAGACCAATGCAGCTGCCATCCGTATCAGCGCCGCCATCACGCCGGTCATCCGCATGGCTATTCTGGCGGGCTTTACTGCTACGCTTTTGTACGGCGGCTGGCTGACTTTGCATGGCCAATTGGCGGTGGGTGCGTTTTCGGTGCTGGTGTTTTTGACGCAGCGCCTGCTCTGGCCGCTAACCGGGCTGGCTGAAGTGGCCGATATGTACCAACGCTCTATGGCCGCCATCGAGCGCGCCATGGGTTTGTTGGACACGCCCATTAGCATCGCCTACGAAGGCAAGCACTTTGCCAAAGAGACTGTCACCGGTGAAATCTGCTTTGAAAACCTGCAGTTTTCCTATGCCAGCGCGGGCGATACGCCCACACTGCACAACATTAGCTTGACGATACCTGCGGGCCAAACTGTGGCCTTTGTCGGCTCCACCGGCTCGGGCAAATCGACCCTGGTGAAACTGCTGCTGCGCTTTTACACGCCGCAGCAAGGGCGCATCTTGCTCGATGGTGAACCAATCGATGCGCTGAATTTACAAGACCTACGCCGCGCCATTGGCTATGTGGCGCAAGACGCGTTTTTGAGCGATGCCAGCGTGGCCGACAACATTGCCTACGGCGAACAAGACCGCGCTGCCGTCAGCGACGAGGCGATTGCAGCAGCGGCCCGCGCCGCCGAGGCCACGGAATTCATCGACAAACTGCCCCTCGGTTTTGCCACCCGCCTGGGCGAGCGCGGGCAAAAGCTCTCGGGCGGGCAGCGCCAGCGCCTGGCTTTGGCCCGCGCGATTTTGAAAGACCCGCCGATCTTGGTGCTGGACGAAGCCACCAGCGCGGTGGACAACGAAACCGAAGCGGCCATCCAGCGCTCGCTCGAAGCGGTTAGCCAGGGCCGCACCACCATCGTCATCGCCCACCGCCTGTCCACCGTGCGCCAAGCCCATTGCATCCATTTGATGGACGCCGGGCGTATTGTTGAAAGCGGCACGCATGATGAACTGCTGGCGCAGGGCGGCGCCTATGCCGCGCTGTGGCGATTACAGACGGGGGAGCGCTAAGGCCAGCGGGCCTAACCACGGGCCGGAGGCACAGGTCGGCATCAGTACATTTGGTATCGCAAGCCAATACTGACAGCTACAAACAATGGCTACTTGACACTCGCGCCTAAAAAGAGAACTATGCGCCCGGTGGACATCCGGCGTTTTGGCTGGCACAGGCCTTGCGCGCTGGCCCGGCCAAGGCGCGGATAAATCAAATTGCAGCCGCTGCCCGGCCTGACAAGACTTCAAAGAAGGAATGCGCCATGAGCAAAATGGAAGAGCTGCTGCGCCAACAAGAGCAAATTGCTTTGGCAATCGAAGCCGAGGTGGTGCGCGCGCGGGACGAGGCGGCTAGGGGTGCGGCCCAGGGTCAATACGAAATGGCGGTGCTGATGCACTTTGCGCGGGGTGTGCCCAAAAACTACCCCGAAGCCATGAAGCTCTACAAACTAGCCGCTGCCCAGGGGCATACCGGCGCGCAGCTCAACCTGGGGCTCATGTTTGAAAACGCGCAGGGCGCCTCCGAAGATTTTGTTCAGGCTCTCAATTGGTACAAGCAAGCGGCCACGCACGGCAATGGCGAAGCGCAGTGGCGACTGGGCATGCTCTGCGAAGAAGGTAAGGGCGCCAAGCAGGACTTTCAGGCCGCAATGCAATGCTACAAAATGGCCGCAGCCCATGGCCTGGCGCAGGCGCAGTTCGCTATAGGCCTGATGTATGAAAACCACCACGGTGTGGAGCGTGACTATGCCAAAGCTGCTGATTGGTACAAGCAGGCCGCAGCGCAAGGTAATTTGGAGGCGCAAACCCGGCTGGGGCAGATTTATGAGCGCGGCGTGGATATCAAGCAAGATTTTGCGCAAGCCATGCATTGGTTTCGCAGCGCGGCCGACGCCGGCTACACCACGGCGCAAATGCATGTGGGCTTGCTCTACGAACACGGACAGGGCGTCAAAGAAGATGTCCACGAGGCGCTGCGCTGGTTCAAACTGGCCGCATCCAAAGGCAATGCCGATGCGCAGACCAAGATGGGCTTTATGTACAGCAACGGCCGGGGCGTGAAACAAGACTACCACCAGGCTATGGACTGGTACCGGCTTGCCGCCGAAAAAGACCACGCGGGCGCTTTGTCCAATTTAGGCTTTATGTACGAGCATGGCCAGGGCGTAGAGGAAGACGAGTCCCGTGCCCTGAGTTATTACGCACGCGCAGCGAAAAAAGGTGATGCCTATGCCATTAAAAATCGCGATGTATTGATGGCGCACCGCGCCGAACACGAAGCGCACGAGGCCGCGCTAGAAGTGCACAAAGCCGCGTTAGAGGCACATAAGCCCACCAAGTAGCAAGCGCTTTCTAGGGCCGCTGCGCAATAGGCCAGAATGCAGCCCACGCATAGATGCGGCTCATTTGACATGCTGCGGGAGGCTGCAATGGACACCCAGGCCAAGACCAATCAATTTGCACTGCTCAGGCAGCGCCGCTTTGCCCCCTTCTTCTGGACGCAGTTCAGCGGCGCGGGCAATGACAATGTATTTAAATTTGCTTTCACCGTCATGGTCACTTACCAACTGCAGGTGGCATGGCTACCGCCAGCGCTGGCCGGTTTGGTCATAGGCGCT
>CANJXV010000191.1 GCA_947478935.1 Comamonadaceae bacterium | reverse complement strand
TGTGTGGCTGGCCGAGACGCAAAGCTCGATCGCCGAAATCCGCGCCGCGCACGAAGCGCTAGGTGCAAACACCAAACCCTTGTGGATTTCTTTCACGCTAGACGATGAGCCTGAAGGCGATGCCGTAACCCTGCGCTCCGGTGAGTCGGTCGATGCCGCAGTGCGCGAAGCGCTGGCCTTGGGCGCCAAAGCCGTGCTGTTCAATTGCAGCCAACCCGAGGTGATGGAAGCTGCGGTGATCGCAGCGCGCCAAGTGATTGGTGACAGCGGCGTGGACATTGGCGTGTACGCCAATGCCTTTGCGCCACAGCCCAAAAAAGCCACGGCCAATGCCGTCATTTTGGACATCCGCGCCGACCTGGACCCGCTGTCTTACACCGGCTGGGCGCAGCGCTGGGTCAACCAGGGCGCCACCATGGTGGGCGGCTGCTGCGGCATATCGCCGGCGCATATTGCCGAGTTGTCACGCACATTTTCTTAAAGCGAGCGCCGCATGCGTATCTGGCAAAAACCGATCAGTGTCGAATTACTCACCGCCAATACCCGCAGAGGTGCGGACGAGCGCCTGGGTATTGAGTTTGTCGAAGTAGGCGACGACTACATCGTGGGCCGCGTGCCGGTGGATGAACGCACGCGCCAGCCCTACGGCCTGTTACATGGCGGCGTGTCGGTGGTACTGGCCGAGACATTGGGCTCCTGCGGCGCCGCTTTTTCCTGCCCACCGGGCTACCGCGCGGTAGGCTTAGATATCAACGCCAACCATTTACGCAGCGTGTCCTCAGGCTGGGTCACCGGTACTGCGCGCTCGGTGCATCGCGGGCGCACAACCCATGTGTGGCAAATTGAGTTGCGTGACGAGGCGGGGAATATGACTTGCATCTCGCGGATCACTATGGCGATCTTGGCGCCTGCAGGCTGAGTGGATTGTTTGGGTTGCTGGGCTGCTTCCTCATAAGCTCGGCAGCGCCCCAAAAAATTGGCAGCCCAAACTCAAAGCTCCCCTGCGCAAAAGATGGCTGGCGTGACGATACGCGTGCGACATATCGCTCCAAGCAATACATTGGTGTCCAAGATAACGCGCATTAATGCTCAGGCGCCCATTGCACCGCCTCGTCGATGAGGGCCGCTGACTCCGACTCCTCCATAGTGGATGCAGCAGACTTCGCTTGCTCGACCGCCTTTTCCAATAGGTAGGCGCGCACCGCCTCTTCAATGAAGCGCGACAGGTTGCCTTTGCGGCTACCCCCCTGCGCGGCAAGGAATATGCGCACCGATTGATCCGTGTCTGGTGACACAGCAACATTCCAACGGACGGTATCCATGTTTCCTTCGGTGCATAAATACTTAGGTTTTTATATGCCGACTTTGGATAGTGTGCTACTTTTTATACCCCAGCAGCCGCAAAGTGGCCGTAATTGAAGACCAAGACATTCTCAAACGCGTCGGAACGCTCCACACTGCCAATAGGAAACTGGTAGCCGAGCCGCTTCGGGAGTATCTGGCCATCGGTTGAATGAGCACAGGCCTCTATACGACTGGCCCAAGCACGCAAACTTTCTTTGGAGCGCTTGCGCGCAAGCGCCCTGCTTTCACCCAAATCTGCCGGCGCTTTGGCGGCAAAGACGCAGAGTTGGTCGGCTGCTAAAGCGGGTTTTGGTAAATAAAGTAATGCTTAGGACTACTCGCTGACCTTAACCGCTCGTGTAAGGGCATGTGTGAACACGGACTCGTACAGCGCTGCATTCAGATTAGAGATATGCAAGGTATCCCTGAAATTAGCCTGGCCGTTGCGAACCAAATAACAATACGCGGCCTCACACACCATGGGGAGTGGATCGACTTCAATATATTTTGGATTATTTTTGAAGGAAGAAGTCGCCTTGGCGATCGCTGATCGAAGGTCTGCTTGCATCAACTGGGGTGTTGCCGGAAGTGACCAATTGTCAATGGGCTCACCTGCCCGATACTGCATTTCGATCCATTTTCCAGGTACATCGAAATCCAATCTAAGGGACGGTAAAACCAAAACGACGGTTTTATCCATAGCCAAAAGTGTAGAAACCAACTGTGATATTTCGTCAGGTGGCCCCCAGTTGCGTGCGAGCACAACCATCTTAGGCCCCTGTGGGCTGCGCAGGAAGGCAAGTACGGACTGATTGAATTCTCGGCACTTTTGCGGCACGCCAAATTCAGTCGCTGGAACGTCAATAAATGCGCGGCAACCACTTTGTGTGGCTATCAATCCATGAAAATTGGCGATGCTTGCGGCGTGCGTAAGCGGCTCCAGATACTGATTTGCAATGGAGTCACCCCACAGTAAAGCAGAGGGGACACCCTGCTGGACTGCCGGGCCAAAGTCGCAATAGGATTCGGAAGCGGCTTTTTCAGATTGCGCATTTCTAAAGCACTCATCCCGAGGGGTATTGACCATTCGCGCAAGTTCGGCGCGCTGAATATGCAGGGGAAGTCGCTGGGGAACGCCGTCAAACGCAAATATGGCAGCGGATACAAGCACGAGCGACAGGAAGCTCGTTAATGAGAAATATACGAGGCGCTTGGGCGTCCAATAATTCCGCTTGGTTCGAACGGGTTGCTCAACCCACTTGAAAGACCCATAACTCAACAACACAGTCACCAAGAACAAAGCAGACTTAAGTATTGGGGTCGCTACCTCCCCATGCGTTGACAGCCAAGCTATCAAAAACACCCACAGGGGCCAATGCCAGAGATAAAGGGAGTACGACCAGTCTCCGAGCTTTTGGACTGCAGTATTTTCTAGAAGAATATTCTGGTTCATTTGGGCTTTGGATGCCACCACCAGGGCGGAACCCAATACAGGCAACACGGTGATCGGGCCGGGCCAATTACTTTCGGACATAGTGACAAACAGGCAAGTCGCTAGCATCGTCCAACCTAGTGCAGAGCATCCATTACGCAACGCAAGATTTTGCGGCTGGGCCAGCGAGGTCTTCTCCGTGAAAACTTCGTAATAAGCAATCAAACAGCCAACCAACAATTCCCACGCTCGTGTCGTCAAAGAGAAAAATGTGCTGCTGCTGTTTTGCGAGCTTTGCCATAGGCACCATGCGAAAGAGGCAACGGTAAAAATACCCAGACAAGCCAACGCTGCCTTAGGCTTAAATTCTTTCCTGGCCAACAAATTGACTACAAGTAGAACTATTGGCAAACACATATAGAACTGCCACTCCACCGAGAGTGACCAAGTGTGCAAAAGAGGCTTGGTTTGGGCCGCTGCTGAGAAGTAGCCAATGTCGTTGCTAAAGGCAATGTTCGATACAAAAGCCAAGGCGGACATAGCCTGTCGCAGTTGTTTGAGGTACTCACCAGGAAGGCTAAACTGCCAGCCCAGGAGTACAGATGCCATCACTATCAAATACAAGGCTGGAAATATCCGGCGCAATCGCATTTGCAGAAAATGCCCGACAAGAAAATCGCCACTTTTCAGCTTTTGAAGCGCTTGGCTGCCGATGAGGTATCCGGAAATGACCAGAAATATATCGACCCCGATGAATCCGCTCTTGAATACGCCAATTTGAAAATGAAAGCCAATCACAACCATCACGGCCAAAGCACGCAAAGCATTGATGTCGTATCTAAAGGGTGATGTTGTCAATGAATTTACCTTGCTATGAGGCCATTATTGCGTGGCAGCATGCCTGAAGGCGGACATTGAAAATAGCCTCCTTTTGCCGAGCAAAGGCAATGAATCGCGCTCAATTTTAGCCTGCGGTGCCACTGAAATTCGCCCTTTACTGGCTATTAGACCGTCTACACAAAATACAGTGCACGTCCGAATCAGCCACAAAAAAGCCCCACTTATATAACGCAAGGGGGCTCCAACGAGAGTGACTTAGGGAATGTGTTTTTACACGCCCTACGCCCCCCGCGCCAACCTCTCACTCTTCCAATACACATCATCGCCCACCGTGCCATCGGTGCGGTAGCGATTCAGCACACGGGCCAACACAAACATCAGGTCAGACAAGCGGTTCAGGTATTGGCGCGGGGCTTCTTTCAAAGCCTCTTCATTACCCAGCGCCACCACGGCGCGTTCGGCGCGACGCGCTACGGTGCGGCACACATGCGCCAGTGAAGCGGCGCGGTTGCCGGCGGGCAGAATGAACTCTTGCAGCTTGGGCAGGTCTTCGTTGTGCTGCGCTAAGGCCTGGTCCAGGGCCATCACCGCTTCAGGCTTGAGCAATTCAAAACCGGGTATGGACAGTTCGCCGCCCAGGTTGAACAACTGGTGTTGCACCTCCACCAAAACGCTGCGAACGCTCTCGGGCATGGCTTCACACAGCAGCACGCCGATATGGCTGTTGAGTTCATCGACTTCGCCCATGGCGTGCACGCGCAAACTGTTTTTGGATACGCGCGAGTTATCGCCCAATCCCGTGGTGCCGTTATCCCCAGTGCGGGTGGCAATTTGTGTCAAACGTTGTCCCATGGGGTGTGCTTTCGGTGGGTTGCTTGCAGGCGGGCTGCAAAGGGTTGTGCGGTATGCGCGGTGATTTGCTTAACGCGCGTTTAGGTGACGGGCGGCGCGGCCAATGCGTCATCCAAAAATTCCATTTTGCGTTGCAGGTCTTGCTCAGTATCGGCCAGGCGTTGCGCGATCAGACGCATGGCGTGGCCTTGGTTGATAAAGGCATCGACCACATCGGGGTCAAACTGCACGCCGCGTTCTTGCCAGAGCTGCGATAAAGCTTGCTCATGCGTCATGGTGGCTTTATAGACTTTGTTGCTCACCATCGCGTCATAAGCATCGGCCACCGCAATGATGCGCGCTGAGGCCGGAATCGCTGTGCCTTGCAAGCCCTGCGGGTAGCCTTGGCCATCCCAATGTTCGTGGTGCGAGAGCGTTACTTCTTTGGCCACGCGCACGGCGTCGCCACTGTAGAGCGTGGTTTTTTCGGCTTGCTGCAAGGCTGCAAATCCGCGCACCGTGTGCGCTTGCATGGCACGCCGCTCGTGGGGGGTATAAACGCCGGGCTTGAGCAAGACGCGCTCGGGCACGGACAGTGTGCCCATGTCATAGACACATACGCTGGCCAGCAGATGGCGGATGTAATCAGGCGTGAGCAATGCCAACCAGCGCGGATGCGATTGCAGCGCTTGCGTTAGCACGCCCACATAGGCATGCACGCGCAGCAGATGCTGGTGGGTTTGCGTGTCGCGCTGCTCTAGCAAGGTGGCCATCGCCAGCAACGACACATCGTTGGCCTGCACCTTGGCGGCGAACTGTCCTTCGGGTTTAGATGGTTCAGTCATGGGCATAGACAAAAGGGCTTTGGTAGATCCAGACCATTTTGCCATTGGGCGCTTGGTAGCGCGCTTTTTCTACCAAGTCGTGCGCCTGAAAATCCAGGCTCACCAAGTA
>CANJXV010000190.1 GCA_947478935.1 Comamonadaceae bacterium | reverse complement strand
GCGCATCATCGAGCTGATCCAGAAAAACAAGCACATCAAACTCGCAGGCAACGACAAACTGCGCATAGAGCGCGCCCTGCCCGAGCCCAAAGCCCGGGCGCAAATGGTGCGCGATGTGTTGCGAAGCTTGGGGCAGCCGATCACGAAAGAAGCCATCGCATGAGGCCCCTATCCACTGCGCTACAGGGCCTGGTACTCCAAGGCATCACCGCGCCGCTGCGCCTGTCTGACTTCAAGCTGATTGCCTTTGACATGGACTCGACCTTGATCAACATCGAGTGCATCGACGAAATAGCAGATGCCGCCGGGCGCAAGGCCGAGGTGGCTGCGATTACCGAGGCGGCGATGCGCGGCGAGATTGCCGACTACAAAGCCAGCCTGCGCCAGCGCGTAGCCCTGCTGCGCGGCGTGGGCGTGGCGCACATGCAGCAAGTGCTGGACGAGCGCCTGCGCCTGAACCCCGGCGCTGCCGAGTTGGTACGCGCCTGTAAAGCGGCGGGCCTGAAAACCTTGGTGGTATCCGGCGGGTTTACGTTTTTCACCGACGCGGTACAAGCCATGCTGCGCATCGACTGGACGCGCTCGAACGTGCTGGAAGTGCAAGACGGCTTGCTGACAGGCCGCCTGGTGGAGCAAGCCTGGGGCGATATTTGCGATGGCGAAGAAAAGCGCCGCATGCTGCTGCACACTTGCGCCAGCATGGGCATCGCGCCCACCCAAGCCATTGCCATGGGCGACGGCGCCAACGACCTGCCCATGATGTCTGTAGCCGGCTTGTCTGTGGCTTACCACGCCAAACCGGCGGTGCGCGAGAAGGCGATGGTGGCGATTAACAGCGGGGGCTTGGATCGGGTGTTGGAGGTGCTTAGCGTGGGGTGAGGGGTTTGGGACAGTGCCTGCACCTCACATATCGTAGTTTGAACCAATAGCTCGGCAGTCACGCGCATTACCGGTATTTGTTGCCAACCCACCAAAAGCCCGACTTGATTTCAACTTGCTAAAGTGCAAATCGGTGAATCTATAAATCTTTAGGGCGCCAGTTTTAAGAGCACAGATAGTCACAAAACCGTAATGTTTAATTGAAAATACCGCGTACTATGATTTCGCGGTGATAGCACATATTCAATATAAAAATATTTCAAAGTTTAAATATTAGATAAAGGGAAATCCCAAGTCGATATTTCCTGAAGTTGAAAAATTTCCGTATTTTTTAAGTATGAAAACCTAACCGTCAGACCTTTTGCTTTCAATTTCTTGCGCAGGAGACAATATATGAAAAAAATAATTGGGCTTTTATTGACTTCGTTTCTGGTGCTTAGCTTGGGGGGATGTGGTGGTGGTGGCGACCAAAAAAGTACATTGCAAGGCGGAGACACGCAAACCATCACCGGACTGGTTTCAGCGCCGGGTGGTACCGTAGCATTCAATACTCCGAAATTTATTCAGCGGATTTTTGACATCCTTTTCGGCGAAACCGCACAGGCTGCACAGACGAACTTGGCAGGCGTTGCAGGTACAAAAGTAAACCTCATCGAGATTGACGACTCAGGCACACAAGTTGGAACACCCTTAGCAACTGCAACAACCGGACTTGACGGTACCTTTACCTTGAAGGTGAGTCAAAGTTTTGTTCCAAGTGGCAAATACCTAATTCGCGTTGACGGAAGCGGATCAAATCAAATGAACGCGTTCGTCACCAGTAATGTGGCAAACGTGAACCCAATGAGTGAGGCGCTGTTCGGGCTGGTACTTACATCTGCTAGCGAAAACAATGGCAAGGTAACCGGTCTTACAGCTAGCACAATAAAGGATTTAAACGAAATTGTCGAAGAACTGGTAACAAGCAGTGACGTCGCACTCACCGGAGGTACTGCAAAAGCTATCAGTAATGCGCTAAAAGTTGCGGCAGGTATTAACCTGCATGCGAATTCACGTCTTAAACATGCATTTGGAAAAGGAAGAATCTCAGGCATTGTCACCGGCCCATCTGGAAAGGGATGTGCAGATGTGTCTATCTATCTTAGAGATTTTGGAAATATTGTCACCCACGCTAAAACAAAAACAGATTCGAATGGAAAGTGGTCTTTAACGGTGCAGGAAACTGGCAGCTACATTATTGGCGCAATGAACGATGGCGTTCTTTGCACCGATGGCAGTCAATGGTGGGCAAGTCCAAGCCTGGTGACAAAGCAGTTAAGTGCTGAAAAGGTGGTGGCCGTTGCCAATCAAATCGTGACCAAGGATTTTCAGTTGCCAGCGGGTGGGAGAATTGAGGGAACCGTGAGAGCTGGAGATAGTGGTGCGCCGCTCGGAGGTATCACTATCAAAGTAAGAGATTTTTTAAATACGCAAACTGTGGCATTCACAGACACCAAAGAAGATGGCAAATACACCATCAACCTTGCGCCAGGCGCGTATTTTTTGACGGCGGAAAATAAAACACAATGGCCCTATGCAACCGAAACCTATAGCCCATCACGCGGCGGTGGGACTAGTTTTTTTGATGCAGATAAGCTTACCGTTGTCGCCGGAATCCCCATTACCGCGGACTTTAGTTTGCAAGCGGGAAGAATGGTCAGTGGGATAGTCTCAGACCCGGTTACAGGCCCCGTTGCCGGAATGCGCGTTCGCTTTGATGATGCAGATGACACAGAGCATGCGGATGTACATCGGACCAATTTAAAGGGCGAGTATCGTATTTGGCTTAGGCCTGGTACCTACTTAATACTGTCCAGAGGCCAGCGCAAATCGGTTGACCTTACTAGCGCAAACCAAGTAGCTGATTTTTTAGAAGCGGTGGGCGAAATCAAGCTGCTCATTCAGGATGCGGCGGGTAACCCGATTAGCCAAGCCAAACCAAGGTTTCGTGCAAAAACACGTAGTTCTGGTGTTGAGAAAAATGACGTCCTTAGCAAGGAGGCCAGTAACGGGGACGGTACGGTATCGCTTTACTCTACCGATGCAAACAAAAGTAATAATCTTTTGGAAATTAAAATTGATAATGGGGCCATGATTGGTTCATCGATCTACTCTAGAAAAATTAGGCTTCGAGACGGTGCCCTGGTCCCGGTAACTATTGATGGCGACAATCCCCCAATTACTATTACGCTTCTAGCCGGCGGCGTGCTACGTGGCACGGTTACAGTAGCTGGAGTCCCCCAAGGCGCTGTGCGAATTCAGGCTCGCAATGGCGGGAAAGACAGTGACGATCGCTTCACAACAACCCGCACTATGTCCGATGGGACCTATTCCATTAGCTTGCCTGCTGGAACGATAACTCGCTTATGCGCATTTATTGGCAGTTCGGCATCCATATGTCCCAATGACGGATCCACTCAGCCGGGATCCGCATACTTTGATAACGTAACAATCATGGCGAACGACAAGAAAACGCAGGATTTTTCGGTGACATTGCCATAAGGTCATTTTCAACGGTGCTAGGCAATCACCCCGTCACCACCCCCACCCCGCCACAAACGACCACCAACACCGTCCGCGCATCCCCCACCGCTTGCGGTGTCTCATACAAAGCAGCCAGTGCCGCACCACAGGCCGGTTCGACCAATATGCGGTGGTCATACGCGAAGCGTTGGCAGGCGCTGAGGGCTTGGGCGTCGCTGACCAGGGCGCTGCGCACGATGTGGCTTAGCGCGCTTTGCACCACGGCGTCGCACACCCGGGCCGAGGCCAACGAGTTGGCGATGGTTTTCATGGCGGGCAATGTGACCGGATGGCCTGCTTGCAATGCCGCGCCAAAGGATGCGGCGCCTTCGGTTTCTACGGCCATCACCACGGTGTCTTGCCAGCCTTGGCGGTCCAGGCCGGTGAGCATGCCTTGCAGCAGGCCGCCACCGCCAACCGAGCACACCAACAGGTCCGGGCGCAGGCCCGCGTGGGCCACTTCGTCCACCAGAGAGGCATGGCCTTCCCACAGCAACGGATCGTCAAAGGGGTGTATCAGCGGCGTGCTGGCGTTGGCCATGGTTTGCGCGTAGCTATGCGCCTGGTGCCAGGCGGCGCCGTGCACGATAACGCTGGCCTCTTCCATGCGTATCAGCTCTTTGGCGCGCTCGGTAGCCGTCTCTGGCACCACTACGGTTACGGGCACGCCCAACTTGCGCCCCACATAGGCCACTGCCAAACCGGCATTGCCGCCAGACGAGGACACAAAGCCCGTGGCACCCTGACGCACATGCCACTGGCACGCATGGCCGATACCGCGCAGTTTGAAAGAACCACTGGGCTGGGTGTTTTCCAGCTTCAACCACACGGGGCGACCCAGCAATGCACTCAATGCGCGTGACTCGATCAAAGGGGTTTGAATATGCAATACGGACATGGTGAGAGCATTAAGTGAATGGAGGCTTGCGCGCAAGCTTAGCGCAGCGGACGAAGCAAATCGGACAGGCCGTTGTGGTCGATTTCATGCATGAGTTGCAGCAAGCGGCCTAGCTCGCCTTTAGGAAATCCTTCGCGTGCAAACCAGGTCAGGTAGTTGCCCGGCAGGTCAGCTAACACGCGGCCTTTGTACTTGCCGTAGGGCATGGGCATGGAGACCAGTTTTTGCAAGTCTTCGGGGTTCATGGTGTGGTGCTCTGCGCCAGCCATTGCAGCGCGGCAGCATGAAAAGTGTCGGCCTGATCCAGCATCAGCCAGTGTCCGCAGGGTAACCCCAACACCGCGCTACCCGGCGCTTTCGCCACCTTGTCCAGCCAGGCTTGCGAATGAAACATAAAGGGCTTGCGCTTGCCATATACGTACAGCAACGGCATGGGTAAGTCCACATGCGCTGCTTGCGCAAAGCCACCGGCGCTGCCAAACCAGCGCATGGCATAGGGATAGTTCATGCGGTAGGTGATGCGCGCAGCCGGGGCCGGGGCACGCAGTGCGCGCGCCATCAAGCGGGTCATGCTGGTGCCAACGGGGCCACCGATTTTCCAAGCCAGCGCCAGCCAGACTTGGTAGGCCGCTACCGCCAGTTTTTCGCGTAGGCCCCACTGGCGGCGCAGCGCGGGCGCGTTGTGGTCGCCAATGTCCAGCGCAATCACGCGGGCCACGCGCTGTGGGTGGCGCATGGCAAATTCATAGCCAAAAGCGCAACCCCAGTCGTGTAGCAACAAGGTGATGGCTTTGCCGGGGCTTAAGTTATCTACCATTTGCAGCAGCAAGCTGCACATAGCGTCCAGCGACACCGCTGGCGGGCCGCTTTCAAAGCCGGGCAGTGTCAGGCGGACGCAGCGGTAGTGGGCTTGCAGCGCGTCTACCGTGCCGTCCCATAGCGCCAGCGTGTCGGGCCAGCCGTGCAGCATCAAAATAGTTTCAGAGCCGTGGCCTGTCACCTCAATGGCGGTGTCTTGGATGGAGATGGTCATGCGGCTTCCCTGCGGCGATAGTGCTTATGCCCACAGCATAAAGCACCAGCTTGG
>CANJXV010000189.1 GCA_947478935.1 Comamonadaceae bacterium | reverse complement strand
TTCAATATTCAAGGAGACATGTATGACGATTCGTAAGCTCACATTGGCTATCGCCTTGGTGGCTGGCGCTGTTTCGGCCTTGGTGCCCACAGCGTCTTTTGCACAGGCGAAAGAGCAATTTTTCCCGGTCCTGCCTTACCGTTCTGGCGCCTACGCCCCCAACGGCGTGCCATGGGCCAACGGTTTTGTGGATTACCTCAAGCTGATCAATGCCCGCGACGGTGGCATAAACGGCGTGAAGATCACCTTTGAGGAATGCGATACCGCCTACGCCACCGACCGAGGCGTGGAGTGCTATGAGCGCCTTAAAGGCAAAGCCGCTGGTTCTATTTTCCAGCCGCTTTCCACTGGCATCACCTTTGCATTAACTGAAAAAGCACCCAGTGACAAAAACGCCTTGATTACCGGCGGTTATGGCCGTTCCGAGTCCAGCGATGGCGGCGTTTTCAAATGGAACTTCCCGCTGATGGGCACCTACTGGTCCGGCGCTGACATCTTGATGCAGCACATTACGGCCAAAGAAGGTGGCAACATGAAGGGTAAGAAGATTACGCTGGTTTATCACGACAGTCCGTACGGTAAAGAGCCTATTCCTTTGCTGCAAGAGCGCGCCAAGATTCAAGGCTACGACTTGACTTTGCTGCCGGTGACCGCGCCTGGCATTGAGCAAAAGGCTACCTGGCTGCAAATTCGCCAAAACCGTCCGGACTATGTGTTGCTCTGGGGTTGGGGTGTGATGAATTCTGCGGCCTTGAAAGAGGCTGTAGCGACCGGTTATCCACGTGAAAAAATGTATGGCGTGTGGTGGTCTGCTGGCGAACCGGATGTTAAAGACATCGGTGAAGCGGCTAAGGGCTACAGCGGCCTGGTCGCTACCGGAGACGGTGGCGCCGTGATTGATGACATTAAGAAGTTCGTGCACGACAAAGGGCAGGGTACCGGTCCCATTGAGGAAGTTTCGACCGTGCTATACAACCGCGGCATGGTTAGCGCAGCGCTGGGCGTGGAGGCTGTGCGCCGTGCGCAAGAGCGCTTCGGTAAGGGCAAGGTCATGGACGGAGAGCAAATCCGTTGGGGCCTGGAAAACCTGGCGGTCGATGCCAAGCGTCTGAAAGCACTCAAGCTGGACTCCGTGATGAAACCCATCAGTACGACCTGCGTGGACCATGAAGGCTCACGCTCTGCGCGCGTGCATACCTGGGACGGCAAGAAATGGCAGTACGCATCGGATTGGATCGAGGCAGATACCTCCATCATCAAGCCGCTGGTACGTCAATATGCGGACAAATACGCTACAGAAAAGAAGCTGACCCGCCGCGACGCCAAGGACTGCCAGTCCTAATCGTCTAACGCTTTCACAAGCACCTAGGCCGCTCGTCCAGAGTGGCCTGGGGAAAGGGCGTCCTTTTGCGCTCTTTCCCCAGGTTTAACGGGAAATTCCACTATGTCTGAAGCCCCCTCTATTGTTCTTAATGTCAATGGCATTGAAGTTATTTACAACCATGTGATTTTGGTTCTCAAGGGTGTTTCCTTGCAGGTGCCGCAAGGCGCGATCGTCGCCATTTTGGGTGGCAATGGCGCTGGCAAGACCACGACTTTGCGCGCAGTTTCTAATTTATTGAAAGGCGAGCGCGGCGCGGTCACTAAGGGCAGTATTGAGTTGCGCGGTGAGCGTATTGAGAACCTCACGCCGGCCGACTTGGTGCAGCGCGGCGTGGTGCAGGTCATGGAGGGACGACATTGCTTTGCCCACTTAACCATCGAGGAGAATTTGCTGACGGGCGGCTATACGCTCAAGAGCAAAGCGGAAATTGCTGCCAACCTGGAAAAGGTCTATGCCTATTTCCCGCGCCTGAAAACGCGACGTACCAGCCAGGCGGCATACACCTCCGGCGGTGAGCAACAAATGTGCGCTATCGGGCGCGCGCTGATGGCCAGTCCGACCATGGTGCTGCTGGACGAGCCGTCTATGGGCCTGGCGCCGCAAATCGTGGAAGAGGTGTTTGAAATTGTCAAAGACCTGAACCAGAAAGAAAAAGTAACCTTTTTGCTGGCCGAACAAAACACCAATATGGCGCTGCGCTACGCGGACTATGGCTACATTATGGAATCGGGCCGTGTGGTTATGGATGGGCAGGCTAGCGACTTGGCGAATAACGAAGATGTGAAAGAGTTTTATCTCGGTATGGGTGGCGGCGAGCGCAAGAGCTTTAAAGACGTCAAGAGCTACAAGCGCCGTAAGCGCTGGCTCGCATAAATTTTCAGGAGTGTCTATGGCTGAGTATTACGACGCACTGGAAACCCGCACTCAGCAGGCGCGTGAGGTGGCATGGATGCGGGCGCTGCCTGCGCAAATCGCCCATGCGCAAGCGCGTGCACCGGCTTTCGCGCTCAGTCTTGGCGGGGTGAAGGCTGAGGAAGTCAACTCGCTTGCTGCATTGGCCCGATTGCCGGTGGTGCGCAAGCAAGAATTATTGGAATTGCAAAAGGCCTCGCGCGCAGCAGGTGGCGATGTGTTCGGCGGGTTTAGCGCCTTGGGCTTTGGTGCGCATATGCCCCGCGTGTTCGCCAGCCCGGGTTTGATTTACGAGCCCGAAGGCATGCAGCGCGATTATTGGCGCATGGCCCGCGCTATTTTTGCTGCCGGTTTCCGGTCGGGCGAATTGATTCATAACAGCTTTAGCTACCACTTCACGCCGGCCGGTTCGATGATGGAAACCGGCGCTCATGCCCTGGGATGCACGGTGTTTGCCGGCGGGACTGGCCAAACTGAGCAGCAAGTGGGGGCCATGGCCGAGTTGCAACCGGCGGGTTATATCGGCACACCCAGTTTTCTGAAAATCATTATCGAGAAGGCCTTTGAGATGGGCGTGGGCCTGCCTAGTGTGCGCAAAGCTTTGTTGTCGGGCGAAGCATTCCCCCCGTCTTTGCGCGACTGGTTGGCTGAGCGTGGCGTGCAGGGCTACCAGTGCTATGCCACGGCCGATGTGGGTTTGATCGCCTACGAAACGGCTGCCCGCGAAGGCTTGGTGCTGGACGAAGGCGTGATCGTCGAGATCGTCCGCCCGGGCACGGGTGACCCGGTGGCTGCGGGGGAGGTGGGCGAGGTGGTCGTTACCAGCTTGAATCCGGCCTACCCGTTGATTCGCTTTGGGACTGGTGACCTCTCGGCAGTGCTGCCTGGCGCATGTCCCAGCGGCCGCACCAACACCCGGATTCGCGGCTGGATGGGCCGCGCAGACCAGACCACCAAAATCCGGGGTATGTTTGTCCATCCCAAACAGGTGGCGGATATCGTGCGCCGCTTCCCCGAAGTGTTGCGCGCCCGCTTGGTGGTGAGCGGAGTGATGGCGCAGGATGAAATGACTCTTAAGGTGGAAAGCGTTAGTGCCAGCGAAGGGCTGTCGGCCCGGATCAGCGAGGCCATCCGCGATGTGACCAAGCTGCGCGGTACGGTGGAACTGGCAGCGCCGGGTAGTTTGCCCAACGATGGCAAAGTGATCGAAGACGCCCGCAGTTACCGATAAGTGTTGGGTCCATTGGCCTGGCATTTGCAGGGACTTTCTTCGCTTTGAATATGTGTTGAAGCAAGCCTTTTTAATTCCTTTACCAGCCAATAGACGCTAGACTCCGGTTTTTACCAGTTGGAGACCTTTATGAAAAAACTATTGGCAGCAGCCTTCGCTGTGCTGAGTTTTGCCGCTGTTGCGCAAACCTATCCTTCTAAACCCATTACCATCGTGGTTCCCTTTGTGGCCGGTGGCCCCACGGACCGAGTGGCGCGTGATCTTGCGGAAGCGATGCGCAAACCTTTGGGCGATGTCAGCATCATTATTGAAAACGTATTAGGGGCGGGCAGCTCGATTGGCTCAAATAAAGTAGCCAAGGCCAACCCCGATGGCTACACGATTTTGCTCAACCATATTGCCATGGCCAGCATGCCTAATCTGCTGCGCAATATGCCTTTCAAAATCGATTCGGATTTTGAGTACCTCGGCATGATTAACGACGTGCCTATGACCGTCATTACCCGACCCACCATGCCCGCTAAAAACTTCAAAGAGTTGCGCGATTGGTTAAATGCCAATAAAGGCAAGATTAATTTGGGTAACGCAGGTGTCGGTTCTGCCTCGCATTTGTGTGGTCTGATGTTTCAAAATGCGGTGCAGGTCGATATGACCTCCATCCCGTATAAAGGCACCGCACCTGCGATGACCGATTTGATTGGTGGACAAATCGACCTGATGTGTGACCAAACTACCAATACTTCTGCGCAAATTGAAGCCAAAAAGGTCAATGCCTACGGTGTTACGACCTCAAAGCGTCTGACGACACCGGCACTGAAGGATATTCCTACGCTGCAGGAAGATGGCTTAAAAGGCTTTGAAGTCACCATTTGGCATGGCTTGTATGCGCCCAAGGGTACGCCGGCTGATGTAGTGACCAAATTAAATAGCGCCCTTAAGGCCGCTTTGAAAGACCCAGACTTCATTAAAAAGCAAGAGGCTTTGGGTGCCGTGGTGATTTCCGATAAGCGCGTGGAGCCCGCTGAACACAAGAAATTTGTGGCCGCGGAAATCGCCAAATGGGGCCCTGTTATTGCAGCGGCTAAGGAATATATCGACTAAGGTTCGCGCATCGCGGGTCAGACTGCGACTTGACTGGCCTGAGCCACCTGAAATCGTCTGCGGCTATACGCCCCAGACGATTTCTTTGTTTTCGGCGTGGCAACGCTCCAGCATCCGGATAAATGGCAGGCTGCGCTGGCGCAGGCTGATACCTTGCCCACTCGTAGGAATGGGCCTGCCGGCTTCCCGTGCCGCATTGGCTCTTTCCAGCATGCGCGCTTCTTCTTCGGCAACGGCTTGTTGGAGCGCTGCAATGGCTGCGGGCATTTCCGGCGGCTGGACAATGCCTTGTTTCAGGGTTTGCGGGTCGGTCTTGCCAATAATCGTCAAGATGGCGCGCCCGTTGTCCTCCAGCATGATGAGGTCCCCCGTAGCCTTGGATTTGAATTTGTAAATCATGTGGCTCCAGCATAGCGCTTTTGGCTGAGGCGCGTAATTGGGAGTAAGGCGGTTGGCTTGCGCCACATTAAGTGCAGTGGCCTTGGCGTCGATTGAGCCCGCCAGGGACTACGCCTATGACTGCGGGCCATACCAGCAATTTCTAGATTAGGCCAAAGGACCGACCGCGCGCAAGGCGATGGCTTGACCTAAATCAAGAAAATAGTATATGTTGAAGCCTTAAGCTCTTTATCTTAAATTCAAAAAAACCATTTTTTTTAGATGGCGGATTCAAGTTCGAAGCGCAACGCGCTTTAAAGATTGATGGAACACCTCTGAAGGTGTTTTGAATCCAAGTCTTTTCCTCGGTCTGTTATTCAATCTGTTTTGAATCATTGTAATTTCCTCCTCATCAACCGTATTCATCGATC
>CANJXV010000188.1 GCA_947478935.1 Comamonadaceae bacterium | reverse complement strand
TTGGGCCGCCCGCTGCTGCGCTTGCAATGCTACGAAGGCCTGGACCTGGGGCAAGCGGTGTATGAATGGAATTACAGCCGCCAGTTGCTAGAAATCCGCTTGACTGAAGCAGGAGCGGGTGCAGCCGCAGCGGGTGCTGCCGATAAAGGCCACGAAGCCTTGCGCAGTAATTTGTTTTCTGAAGCGTTTTTGCTGCAACGCCCTTTGCTGCAAGCCATTCGCAGTGAAGTGCCTTGCGTCTTGCTGATTGACGAAATCGACCGCGCGGACGAAGCCTTTGAAGCGTTTTTGCTGGAAATGCTGTCGGAGTTTCAGATCAGCATTCCCGAATTAGGCACCCTGAGCGCACGCAGCAAACCCCTCGTGGTGCTGACCAGCAATGGCACGCGCGATTTATCGGACGCGCTGCGCCGCCGCTGTCTGTTTCATTACCTGGACTTTCCCAGCCTGGCGCGCGAAATGCACATTGTGCGCACCCTGGTACCCGAAGCGGCCAGCCGCCTGGTGGAAGAATCGGTGGCCTTTGTGCAGCGCCTGCGCAAAGAAGACCTGGACAAAACACCGGGCATTGCCGAGACCTTGGACTGGGTGCGCGTGCTCTTCAAACTCGGCCTGCAAGAATTGCCACAAGACCCTGCGCTGCTTAGCCATTCGCTGGCCGCGCTGCTCAAGACGCGCAACGACCGCTGGGGCGTAACGCCCGAGCGCGTGGCCAAGCTGATCGACGGCCCGCGTATCGGCCAGGACGTGGGCGTGGCCGGCGGCTTTAAGTAAGCGCTTGTGCGCCTATGCAGCCCACCGCGACCGACCCGCGCCAGCAACTGGCTGATTTCGCGCACTACTTGCGCGAGCACGGTTTTGCCCTGGGCTTTGCCGAGATCAATTTGATGCTGCGCGCCGCAAGTGCCCTGCCACTCGCGCAGTGGAAACGCACCGAAGCCTTGTGGCGCGCCATAGCCAGCGGCAGCCAGGCGCAATGGGCCAAGTACCCAGATTTGCACCAGGCTTTTTGGTTCCCGCACAAGGTGCGCGGCACCGCGCGCACTTCGGGCCTGCAACACAAGCCGCGCCATTTGCAGCAACTGGTGCAGCAAATGCACCAGGACATGGCGCAGCAAGCGGGCAACACCCCGCCAGGCCAGCCGCAAAGCAGTTTGGGCCAAGCCGACGGTGCGGCAGTGAGCGACGGCGATACCGGCAGCGAAAGCCAGCGCGCCCAAGCCGGTGCCAGCCGCAATGCAGCGCCCGATGAACGCGATTTTGCGGACTGGCTGCCCGGCGATCTGGACCGCTTTGAGCCCTTGGTACGCGCGCTCAAACGGCGCATGCACACGCAACTGACGCGCAGGCGCGCGCATGATTTGCACGCGGGCGCGGTGCACCTGCGCCGCTCCATGCGCGCGGCCCTGGCCAGCGGTGGCGAGCTGATTGCGCTGCACCGCAGCCAACCGCGCCGCCGCACGCCACGGGTGGCGGTGTTGGTCGATGTCAGTCGCTCGATGGAAGTGCATGCGCAATTTTTTCTACGCCTGAGCCGCGCCTTTGTAGAAGTGCTACAGGCACGGGCCTTTGTGTTTCACACCCGTCTGGCCGAAGTGACGCCCCTCATGAAGCAGCGCAGCGAGCGGGTGCAGGAAAAAATCAACGCCGTCACCTTCGGCTTTGGCGGCGGTACGCGGATCGCGTCCTGTTTGCAAGAGGCGGTGGACTTGCATATGGGCCGCTGGTTGCGCCGGGGCGATGTTTTTTTAGTCTTTAGCGATGGCTATGACACCGACCCGCCAGAGGCCCTGGGCGACTTGCTGGCGCGCCTGCATGCGCGCGGCGTGCGCGTGTGCTGGCTGCATCCAACTAAAGAATTACCCCAATCCGAGGCCATGCAAGGCGCACTGCCCTTTATCCACCGCGCCATGCCGGCCCATAATCTGGCCAGTCTTGCGCGCCTGCCTGACTTACTGCGCAGCACCATTTTTTCCACCCACACACACAAGGCCTGACCATGGGATGCTTACTCAAACAAGGTGGCGGACTCTATGCCCGCTTGCGCATTGGCGCCGTGCTACTGGCCGCCGGCCAGGGCAGCCGCATGGGCGGCGTCGCCAAGTCGCTGATCACGCTGCAAGGCGTGCCCCTGATCAAGCGCCAGTTGATTGCGCTGAGCGGCGCTGGCGTGGATGAGGTGGTAGTGGTCACCGGCTACGCGCGCGATGCGGTAGAGGCCAGTATTGCCTCCTTTCCCGTGACCTTGGCCCACAACCCAGACTTCGCACTGGGCCAGCAAAGCTCGGTGCGCTGCGGGCTTAATGCTTTGCGAGGCAATTTTGACGCGGTGTTGGTAGCCCTGGCCGATCAGCCACTCTTGGGCGCTGCCGATTTGACGGAGTTAATCGCCGCCTTTAAAAAACGTGCCAGCGGCCATGTGCTGGTGCCTATGGTCGATGGGCAGCGCGGCAACCCCTTGGTGATGGACGATGTGGCGCTGGCCGACATCCGCGCAAGTGACGTCAACCTGGCCTGCCGCAACTTTGTCGAAAACCAGCCGGCTTTGGTGCACCTGCACCACACCAGCAACACCCGCTTTATCACCGACCTGGACACGCTGAAAGATATCGAAGCCCTGGCCACGCGCACCGGTTGGAAGCTGGAGTTACCGCAAGCGCTGGCCGACGCGCACGTATGAGCGGGGCCTCAGAGGCCACAGGCGCGGCGACATGAAAGAAGACGCAAGCAAGACCTTCACCGGACAATGGCCCGTACCCATGGGGCGCCACCGTTTTGCCGGTGCGGCGGATATCAACCCGATGCTCTCCCGCGTGTTTGCCAGCATGCGCGCCACCGATGTGGCACTGCACCCGGAGCGCGCCGGTGCGTTTTACGCCAGCGAAGATGATTTACTCAACCGAGTGGACGTACCCGAGTTCCGGGCTTTGGTGCAGTTCATTGTGCAGTCGCTGCAAGACACCGCGCAACGCGCCAATGCCCAGGTCTGGCCACCGGGCCAGCAGCCCTTGCAATTGCTCCTGACTGGCGTGTGGTTTCAGATCCAAAACGGCGCGGCTTTTCATGATGTTCACACCCACGGCAATTGCTCTTGGTCTGGCGTGTATTACCTGCAAATCGACCCGCCGCACGAGCGCGCCAAACATGCGCAATGGGGCACGCACAATGGCGTGACGCGTTTTTACAGCCCGATGTTTCCACTGCTGGGCGGCGCGCACATGGACATGGGCAACGCCTTCATGCAAAACGCTACGCTCGACGTGAGTCCGCAAGAGGGTGAGCTGGTACTTTTCCCCGCTTTTCTAGCGCACAAAGCCATGCCCTATGAGGGCGAACGCGAACGCATCATCCTGTCCTTCAACGCGCAAATTCATGCGCCGCAGGGCAACCAAATTTATCGGTATGCGGGGACTTGATTAGGATGCGCTCAAGGCGCTATTTCAATCGCTGTCACCACAAATTTGCCGTCTTCGCGCGCCACCCCAAAGCGCACTTTGTCGCCGGGCTTGGCTGCCTCCAGCAAGGTAGGATCTTTGACGGTAAAGACCATGGTCATAGGCGGCATATCTAAGGATTTGATTTCGCCGTGCTTGATAGTGATTTTCTGGTTGTCGCGGTCCACTTTGCGTACCTCGCCTGCGACCTTATCGTCGCTTTGCGACCAGGAAGCCAAGGACATGAGCGCCAGCAATAGCAGTGCAAGGAACGCCACACGAGGCTTTGGTTTAGTGCTTATGGGCATCGTGTGGCTCCTTGTTTTTTGGCGCTGCTTTGCCTTTGGCGACTTGGATCTTGCCTTTCATTCCGGCCTCGTAATGGCCGGGGCGCAAGCAGGCAAAGTCCACCGCCATGGCACTGGTGAAATGCCATAGCAGTTCGCCCTGCGCGCCGGGCGCTAGGCCCAGCATATTGGGTTCTTCGTGTTCCATGTCCGGGAACTTTTGCATGGCTTTGGCGTGGGCTTTCAAGTCTTTGATATTCCCCAGCACCAGCTCATGCGCCACGGCGCCCGTGTTGCGCACCACAAAACGAATCGTCTCGCCTTGTTTCACCGACACGGTAGCGGGTACAAAACGCATGTTGTCCTGCATGTCGATGGTGACAGTGCGGCTGACTTTATCGGCCAGGCCAGGTTCGCCGATGCTGGGGCCCTCATGCGCATGGCCGCCGGCATGGGTGCCGCTGGCCTGGGCCGCCAAGCTCACTGCCAGCAGTGCAGCCGCTACAAAAATGGTTGGGGTTCGCATGGTGTTTTCCTTGTCGTAAAAAATGTTTTATGGTTTGCTGGCGGGGCTTGCCTGAGGCTTAAGTGGGACTTGCGTGGGGCTAAGGCGCATAGCAGTTTGTAGCCCATTTCCAACTTAATGTTGGTGACCTTTATCAAGCTTGCCGCCGCCTGTCTGGGGCTTGCGCACCTGCACTTGCACCTCGCCTTGCGGCATGGCCTGCACTGGCATCGCGCTCTTGCCTGCCGCTTGGCTACGCGTTGGTTCGGCTAGGGCGCCGGTCCATTCATAGGCCACGCTGCCCGGCGGATGGCGGTACCAGCCGGGGTTGCTGTAGTCGCCCGGCTTTTGGTCTCTGCGCACTTTGAGGACGCTGAACATACCGCCCATCTCGACGCTGCCAAAGGGCCCTTCGCCAGTCATCATGGGTACGGTGTTGTCGGGTAAGGGCATTTCCATTTCGGCCATATCGGCCATGCCTCGCTCGCCCATCACCATGTAGTCCGGAATGAGTTGGCGGATGCGCCCGGCCAGCCCACTGTGGTCCACCCCGATGAGCGTAGGAATTTTGTGGCCCATGGCGTTCATGGTGTGGTGGCTTTTGTGGCAATGGAAAGCCCAGTCGCCTTCTTCGTCGGCGACAAATTCAATCTGCCGCATTTGCCCTACCGCGATGTCGGTGGTCACCTCGCTCCAGCGCGCGCTGTGCGGTACCGGTCCGCCGTCGGTGCCAGTCACCTGGAATTCATGGCCATGGATATGGATGGGGTGGTTGGTCATGGTCAGGTTACCCATGCGGATACGCACCTTGTCGCCATAGCGCACGTTGATCGAATCAATGCCCGGAAATACGCGGCTGTTCCAGCTCCAGATATTGAATTCCAGCATGGTCATGATTTGCGGGGTGTAGCTGCCGGGGTCGATGTCATAGGCGTTGAGCAAAAAACAAATGTCGCGGTCTACCTCGTCAATCAAGGGGTGCGGCGCTTTGGGATGCGTGACCCACATACCCATCATGCCCATGGCCATTTGCGTCATTTCGTCGGCATGCGGGTGGTACATAAAGGTGCCAGGCCTGCGCGCTACAAATTCATACACAAAAGTTTTGCCCGGTTGGATCGAAGGCTGGTTCAGGCCGGACACGCCATCCATGCCATTGGGCAGGCGCTGGCCATGCCAATGCACGCTAGTGTGTTCGGGCAATTTATTAGTCACATAAACGCGCACCCTGTCGCCCTCCACCACTTCAATCGTGGGGCCGGGCGACTGGCCGTTGTAGCCCCATAAATGCGCCTTAAAGCC
>CANJXV010000187.1 GCA_947478935.1 Comamonadaceae bacterium | reverse complement strand
GGCGTGCTTCTGCTGTAGCCATGTGTGTCTCCAATCATTGAAAACTCCCGCGCCGGGAGCTGTCTGTATTCTTGGAGACGGCACTGACCCTGCTCTTACGTGAAAATAACAGGGGCTTGCGTCAAACTTACCCCATACTGACCAACTAAGGTCAAACCCTAGCGTTGGCTTTCGCGATGCGGCAATTTAGCGATTTGCGCGTGTGATACCTGATGGCAAGTCTTTTGCAGCATTCCAAGCCGTGTCGGAAATGCTTGTCGAGTCTTCGAGATAGGCGCGCAACATCGGCAAAGCATCCATGCCCCAAAACACCTTGTCATCGACCTGGTAGGAAGGCACGCCAAATACGCCTTGCGACAAGGCGTGTGCGGTATGCGCGCTGAGTTCTTGCTTCACTTCATCCGCACGCGGATCGCGCGCGGGCGCCAATTGTTGCGTTAGGGCCTCAAGGCGCTGCGCATCGGCAGCGTCTGCACCGCCTTCCCAGACATGGCGGAACAAGGTTTCGCATACATAGCGGTTAGGGTAGCCATCGGCGGCGGTAGCCAGAGCCAGTCGCAAGAGGCCTAGCGGATTGAAGGGATGCGCAGCGGGTAAGTCCAGCACGGTGCCTTGGCGCTGTGCCAGCCATTGGGACTGGCGATAGACCCATTCGCGCTTCATGGGTACTTCGGCCGGACCCAGGTTGCTATTGTGTTTGAGCAGCCCACCAAAAAGTACGGGCTGGTATTGCACCGCATAGCTCAAGCCTTCTAGCGCGCGCGGCATCTCCACAAAAGCCAGATAGGCGTAGGGCGAAATAAAGTCCAGATAAAAACGGATATGTTTCATGGCGATGCTTCCAGGCGCTGTGCGATCTTGCCCCAGACGGCGCGCTTGTCCTCATCATCGCTGGTGGACCAGGCGCCGACTTCTTCTAAGGTGCGCAAACAACCGTAGCACAGGCCGCTGTCAGGGGCGATTTTGCAAACCGATATGCAAGGCGATGGCGGTGCGTAGCGGGACGCCAATGCTTCGGGCACGCGGGCCGCCAGTAGTTCTTTGTACATGCGCACCGGGTCGCGTCGGCGTGCCGCCCGGTCGGGGCGTGCGGGGCGGGTTTCGTCCATCATGCTGCTGTTCCGCGTCGCGTCAGCAGAGCACGCGCTGCGCGTGAGCCACTGGGTCTTTGCAAGTAGTCGCTAATGAACACACCGGCGTCTATAAGTAAGTCCAGATCAATGCCAGTGTCTATGCCCATGCCGTGCAACATATAGACCACGTCTTCGGTGGCTACATTGCCGGTCGCGCCTTTGGCAAACGGACAGCCACCCAGACCGGCTACCGAGGCGTCAAACTGGTACACGCCCATCTCCATCGCCGCCAAGGTATTGGCCAGCGCCTGACCATAGGTGTCATGAAAATGGCCAGACACATCGGCCAAGGAAAAATGCTGCAAAGTCGCATCAAACGCGGCCTGCACTTGCCGCGGCGTTCCCACGCCAATGGTGTCAGCCACGCCGATGTGCTGCACACCAATGCCGCGCATCAGGCCGGCCAGATAGCCCACCCGCTGCGGAGCAATCTCACCTTCATAAGGGCAACCCACGGTGCAAGACATGGCACCGCGTACCCGTATGCCTGCAGCCAGCGCGGCTTGTACTACCGGGGCAAAGCGGTCAATGCTTTCGGCAATAGAGCAATTGATATTTTTGTGGCTGAAGGCTTCGCTGGCAGCGGCAAAGACCACGATCTCGTTGGGCTTGGATGCCATTGCTGCTTCAAAGCCTTGCAGATTGGGTGTCAGCACCGAATAGCACACATCGCTGTGGCGCTGCAGCCCGGCCATGACCTGCGCGTTGTCCGCCATTTGGGGCACCCACTTGGGGCTGACAAAACTGGTCACCTCGATACCGCGCAGACCTGCCGCCTGTAAGCGATGCACCAGCTCGATCTTGATGGTGGCGGGCACTGGCTGCTTTTCGTTTTGTAGCCCGTCGCGCGGGCCGACATCGATGAGTTGAACTTTAGAGGGGTAATGCATGGAGGTATCGGGTAAGGTCGGATTATCCCGCGAGTGGCAAAGCTATGCGGATCGGCGGGTCATAGCTAGCCTCAGGTGTTCGCGGTAAATGCGCCAAGGCGCAGAGGGCGCAAACGGGTGCTGATGCCGGCCAGTCCTCTCGCGGTCTGCACGTGCCGCGCCCTCAATAGCCTCGCGCCCGGTCCACCACGCCTTCAATCGGTTCGCCTTTTTGCAGCGCCCGGATTTTGGCCACAATTTGTTGCACCGTGTCTTGCAGTACGGTGCGCCCGGCGATATGGGGGGTAACTTTCACACGCGGATGGTGCCAAAACGGGTGTTCGGCAGGCAGCGGCTCTGTGCGGAACACATCCAGCGTCGCGCCGGCCATCTGCCCGCAGTCCAGCAGCGATAACAGGTCTTCGTCCACCACATGCCTGCCGCGCGCGATATTAATCAGATAGGCGCCAGGCTGCAATTGCGACAAGGTAGTCCGGTTCAACAGGTTTTCGGTTTGTGGCGTTAGAGGAAGCAAATTGACTAGCACCCGCGTGCCTGCCAAAAACTCTGCGAACTGCGCCTGGCCATACAAGCAGCGCATCCCATGCATTTGCCGCGCTGTGCGACTCCAGCTGAGTACCGGAAACCCAAAGTGCTGCACCGCGCGGGCTACCTGTTCGCCCAACACCCCCAGGCCCAAAATACCGACGGGAAAGTCGGCGCGTTCCAGAACCGCTGGCTCCTTCCAGAGAGCTTGCTGCGCTTGCGCCTCAAAGAGTGCAAAGTCGCGCGTATGGCGTATGAGCGCATGGCAAACGTACTCGGCCATTTGCACGCCCATGCCGGCATCGTTCAAGCGCACGATAGGCAGGTCGGCACGCATCTGGCGCTGCAACAGGGCATCGACGCCAGCCCCCATGTTGAACACCGCTTGCAGCGCTGTCTGTTCGTCAAAGAACTGCTGAGGCGCAGCCCACACAATGGCGTAGTCGGCGCGCGCAGCACCGCTGTGCCACACATCGACCTTTGCCTGTGGCAAATGCTGTTGCAAAGCGGCCAACCAAGGCGCAGGATCGGTTTGGGCACAAAAACTAATACGCATGAAAAGTACTTTTAGCTAGTCATCGCCTCGGCTTGCATGCGCAGCAGCTCGGCGCCTTCGGTTACCTGGTCGCCCGGTGCAAACAGCAGTTCTTGCACGCAACCATTGGCCGGGGCCACGATTTGGTGCTCCATCTTCATGGCCTCCATCACCGCCAGTGCCTGCCCCTGGCGTACCGTGTCGCCAGCTTTCACCGAAAAAGACAGCAGCTTGCCCGGCATAGGCGCAGTCAGACGCCCCACATCCGCCGGGGCTACCGCTGCGTGCGCCAGGCGGTCGATGGCTTGAAACTGTCTTGCGCCTAGCGGGGTAAACACATGTACCTGGCTGCCTTGCAGGTAGACATGTACGGTATGCCTTTGTCCGCCCAGCGAAACTTCCATGCCGCCCTCGGGCAAGGTGGCATAGGCAAACGCGCTATCCACGCCGGCCCAATGCAATTGCAAACCACCGTCGCCGCCCCGTGTCAGTACCGCGCTGTGGGCCAGACCATCGGCCTCCAAGTCAAACACGCGGCGCATGGGCGCATGCGATTGCCAGGCATCGGTCGCAGCCCAGGGGTCTTGCCATGCGCCTGGTAGTGCGCTTGCGGCGCTCGTCTGCGTGTCCAATACCTGTGCGACCCAAGCCGCTATCGCCAATTGCAGTGGCACGGGCTCTTGGTGGAAGAGATGCGCCGCTTCACGCGCAATCAGGCCCGTGTCCAGCCGCGCCTGTGCAAACGAGTCGCTGCGCACCACATGGCGCAAAAACTGCACATTGGTTTTTAGGCCCACGATATGGGTTTGCGCCAGTGCCGCATCCATGCGTGCCAAAGCCTCTTGCCGGTTGGCGCCATGCACGATCAGCTTGGCCACCATAGAGTCGTAAAACGGGCTGATCACATCGCCTTGGCGCACACCCGAATCCACGCGAACGGATGCGCGCGCGAAACTGCTGTGCGCCGGCAAACCATAGACCGCCATGGAGCCGGTCGCGGGCAAAAAATCCTGGTCTGGGCTCTCGGCGCAAATACGCGCTTCGATGGCGTGGCCGCTGATGCGCAAGTCCGCTTGTTGCAAAGGCAGCGGCTCTCCGCTGGCAACGCGCAACTGCCATTCCACCAGGTCCAGGCCGGTAATTGCTTCAGTAACCGGATGTTCCACTTGCAAGCGCGTGTTCATTTCCATAAAGAAAAACTGCATGGACTCGGGCTGGTCGTAGCCGCTTTGCTCGACAATAAATTCCACCGTGCCCGCACCCACATAGTTCACTGCGCGCGCTGCGGCTACGGCTGCAGCGCCCATGCGCTGGCGCAAGGCCTCGCTCATGCCGGGGGCGGGCGCTTCTTCCAACACTTTCTGGTGTCTGCGTTGCACCGAGCAGTCGCGCTCAAACAAATAGACGCAATTGCCATGCGTATCGGCAAATATTTGAATCTCGATATGGCGCGGACGCTGCACATATTTTTCGACCAATACTGCATCGTTACCAAAACTGTTTTTCGCTTCGCGCTGGCAGGAAGCCAATGCGGCTGCGAAATCAGCAGCTTGCTCCACCACGCGCATACCCTTGCCGCCGCCGCCTGCGCTGGCCTTGATCAGCACCGGGTAGCCTATGCCATCGGCCGCTGCTTGTAATACCTGCGGGTTTTGGTCTGCGCCGTGGTAGCCGGGCACCAGGGGTACGCCTGATTGCTCCATGAGTTGCTTGGATGCTGCTTTCAGGCCCATGGCCTCGATGGCCGAAGCTGGCGGCCCGATAAATACCAAACCGGCGTCCGCACAGGCCTGGGCGAAGTCGGTGTTCTCGCTCAAAAAACCATAGCCTGGATGCACCGCTTGCGCGCCCGTGGCCTGAGCTGCCTCTATGATTTTTTCCCAGCGCAAATAGCTGTCCCGCGCCGCGCTGCCACCGATATGCACGGCCTCATCACAGGCTTGTACATGCTTGGCGGTGGCATCCGCATCCGAATACACCGCCACCGTGCGAATACCCATGCGCCTGGCCGTAGCGGCTACGCGGCATGCGATTTCGCCCCGGTTGGCGATGAGTATTTTTTTGAACATGGGTGTCCTTAGGCTTTGGGTTTGTTTTCTGCTTGCAACATGTCAACCATTTCGAGTTCGAGCGCTGGCTGCCCTATGGCGGTCAAGGCGGCGGTGATTTGTCCACGGTGGTGTGTGTTGTGGTTGAACACATGCGCCAGCGTCGCGCCAAAGGGTAAGGTGTGCAAGAAAATCTGCGTTGCCCAGGCCTTGTAGCGCGCCAGCGTCTGAAAATGTTGTACGGAGTCCATCGACGGTATCCCCTAGTGCGGCATGACCTGCAGCCCGCGCAAGGCTGCCATCACATCGAAATCAGCATCGCGGTGCAACAACATGTGCCCATGCGCAATGCAATAACTTGCCAGCAACACATCGATCGGGCTGCGCACCGTGTAGCCCTGTGC
>CANJXV010000186.1 GCA_947478935.1 Comamonadaceae bacterium | reverse complement strand
CTGGGCTGACGCAAACTGCGCCCCAGATAGGTGCCGGCCTCCTCGCCCAGTTCGGCAGCCAAGTTGATCGGAGTGTGTGGAGTGTTCAAAACGTGCGCGCCCAGCCAAACCGCGCATTATCGCCAAGCGCCGGTTTGAGGGAGCCGCAGCCCTAGCTTCGCCCTTGGGGCTGCCCGCTAGCAAACTAGGCACTTTCCCGCATCGCCAGCGGTTTTCAAAGGCGGGATAATGTCCCACTATCTTGGAGAAACCCCATGGCATCCGTTAATAAAGTCATCCTCGTCGGCAATTGCGGCCGCGACCCCGAAATCCGTTATTTACCCTCCGGCCAGGCCGTGGCCAATGTCAGCATCGCCACCAGCAGCCGCCGCAAAGACAAAAACACCGGCGAGTCGATAGAAGACACCCAGTGGCACCGCGTCACCTTTTACGACCGCTTGGCCGAAATCGCCGGGGAATACCTCAAAAAAGGCCGCCCTGCCTACATCGAAGGTCGCCTGAAATACGGCAAATACACCGACCAGGCTGGCGTCGAGAAAAACACCGTGGACATCATCGCCACCGAACTGCAGCTGCTCGGTGGCCGCGAAGGTATGGGCGGCCCCGGCGATGGTGATGACGGCGGCCAGCGCCGCGCGGCACCGGCAGCGCGCCCCTCCGCCCCCGCCCCGGCACGCACCGCGCCTGCCGCTCGCCCGGCTAGCGGCTTTGACGACATGGACGACGATATTCCGTTCTAAACCCCGAGGGCGCCATGACCGACCGCAGCGTTCATTTGCATCGCGTCCTGCGCGCCGCGCCTGACAAGGTGTACCGCGCTTTTATCGAACCCACGGCCATGGCCAAATGGATACCGCCCTACGGCTTTAGCTGCACCGTGCACCACATGGACGCGCGCGTGGGCGGCAGCTTTCGCATGTCTTTTCACAACTTCAGCACCGGCGGCGCGCATGCCTTCGGCGGCGAATACCTAGAACTGGTGCCTGGCGAGCGCCTGCGCTACACCGACTGCTTTGAAGACCCGAATTTACCCGGTACGCTGGAAGTAACGGTGACGCTGCAAGCCGTCATCTGCGGCACCGAAATCAACATCACCCAAAGCGGCATCCCTGAGGCCATCCCGCTGGAAATGTGCTACCTGGGCTGGCAAGAATCGCTGGCTCAATTAGCCAATCTGGTGGAGCCCAATATCCCCGGCTAAGGCGCACTATGGCAAACGTACCCAAGGTCCAAGGGCCTGCTTCTTACTTCCCCTCCATCGAAAAGAAATACGGCCAACCCATGGCCCACTGGTTTGCGCTGGTGGAAACCCGCCGCGGCGCCAAGCATATGGAAATTGTGAACTGGCTCAAGGCCGAGCATGGGATGGGGCATGGGCATGCGAATGCTGTTGTGGGGTATTGCTTGGGGCTAAAGCGCTGAGCGCTGGGGCTTGGTTTCTAGCACGGGCTTGCGGGACTGTTGCATCGCGAGAGGCACAGCGACGCGGCAATCCAGTAGCGCTTTACTGCAAATCCAAAGCGGACGCATTGGAGGCGATAGGTGCGCCAATAAAGCACGGCATTTAAAGTCATCCTTAATCGAACAGTCCCCCGTTTTTAGCGTATTTATATATTGCAAAACATCAGCATTGGTCTCGTACATGCGGTGCTTTGGTTCAGGGCAGCGAGCAAGGTTAGAACCGTCAATTTACACGCACCTTTCGGGTGATCCGATTGGCACGCATCAGTACTATAAAGATACTCGCGACAAGCACCTAGCTCATCCCGTGAACGCCTTCGAAGAGGTGCGCGTAGGCATCGCAACGGGAGAATCGGGCGAACCTATTGGAATTGGCCACCTCGCAGCGTTCCGTATCTGCGATGCTGCCGAGGGTGTCGCGCAGTTGGGTGCGATGGCGTCAGTGGCTATGCAGCACGTCGCGAAAAGCATCCAGCCCCTGGAAGAGGCAATCCTCACTCGCGTCAAAGGAAATATCGACATGCTTGCAGCGCTAAAGCCGCTTCGGATTCAGCCGCAAGGCGGAAGTGAGGCAGCGAGCACTCCTCGGATTACGCATGGCTAACCAATCATTTCAGCGGACCGCCTCCAGCAGCCGAGGAGTCCACGCGTTAGCCAACTTACCCATCGCCCCAGATAGCCTTGCAAGTAGCGTTCGCGAAGTCTTTCTTGTGCCGCCCAGATTCGACGAATCTGTTGCCGTGCTTATCGAGCGAGTTGAGTTACTGCCCACCCGTCGCAAGGAGACTGTGCAGGCATTTCTCGAAAACCTAAATGGAGTGATTCGCACACACAGCATTCCTTTTGCCTATACCTACTCACAGGTTCATAGCCTCCATTGGCAACGTTTTTTAATTGCTGAGCGCATTCGCGCTTGCTCATTGCCAAACGAAAATGAACGAGAAAGCGCTGCCCGCTCAAATGCGAAAAATAAGTTTGAAGTATTTCTAGCCGAGGAAAATGGCCTCAAAGTAGCGGATGAAGTGCTTGGTCGATTAGCTGCCCTCAAAGAAGAGACAGATTCTCTTGCTGCCGCCAGAGAGTTGACTCGATAGGGTGTTGTGCTGATATGGAGTGCCTTTGAAGTTTTGGCGCGCGACATCTTTATTGATCTACTCAATCAATCCCCTTCATTAGCAGACCGACTGCTGGCTAATGCAGCAGGTCGTAAACGTTTCACGGTTGAAAAAATCGATTGGCAAACCTTGAGTAGTTTTGGTTTTAACCTTTCATCGAATCTCGGTACGCTGTTGGCTCAACGAGCAGACCTTGATGACATTCAAACAGTTCGTGACGCCTTCGGCGCACTTTTTCCAAATGCGGTCAAGTGCAAGCAAAGTCTCGCTGACTACCGACTCTGGCATCTATACCAGACGCGAAATCTCATCGTGCATCGCCGTGGAGTCGTGGATCAACGCTACATCGAGAACACAGGAACCACATTGCCAATCGGTACGCATATGTGGGTCACTCCGGCAGAAATCGAGGACTTCTTTGGCGCTGTGGTTGCTGCCGGAGTAGAAATTGTTGGCGAGGTCATAAATGTTCGCTAACCCTTCGGTCAACAGGACCCGATGGGTGCCAGCCTAACGCCGCCTGCCAAAACGGTAAGCGCACCTAAAAAATATCTCAAACGTGCTATATTTAATGTATGAGATGGGAGATCGAATATCACGACGATCAATTGCAGGCTGATGTGCTGGCTTTACCGCCGGGCATTTTGGCTAGGTACTTTCAATGCACTGATCGCATGCTCGAGTTTGGTCCCAATTTAGGGATGCCGCACACGCGGGCCATGAGTCTGGGGCTCTTCGAGCTGCGATTGAAATCGCGTGAGGGTATTGGACGGGTTTTTTACTGCACCTTGGCGGGCCGCAAAATCGTCATGCTTCACCAGTTCGTCAAGAAAACCGATAAGACACCTCCCAAGGAATTGGCAATTGCGCGCAAGCGTATGAAGGAGTGGAAAAATGTTGACGCATAAGCAACTTCGCACCAAAGCCCTGGCGAATGCCGAGGTAAAGGCGGAGTACGAAAAACTGACCGAAGAATTTTCCCTTTTGGATGAGTTCTTGAAGGCGCGGGCCGCACAGGGCTTAACGCAAGCGCAGGTGGCAGAAAAGATCGGCACGACCCAGTCTGCGGTTGCACGCATGGAGTCGGGTAGCGGTAAGCATTCGCCCTCTCTGGCGACGCTGTCTAAGTACGCGGACGCCTTAGGTTGCAAGTTGGAGGTGCGCTTGGTTCGCTTGCCACAGCAGCGAAAAATTCAAGTGGCCGTCCAAGCCTGACCCGTACACGATGGTTTAGGTTTGCTCGCCGGCATACCTGTTTCAGTCGTACATACAGAGAGTGAATATGAAATCCGCATCATCTCGTTCCGAAAAATAAGTAAGCGCGAGTCGCAAACCTACTTCGATGAAATAAAAAACTGATTGGGTACGACTGAAGTCCGACGCGGCCGATGTGAAGCCGACACTGGAACATCCGGAGACTGACGTAAAGCACATTGTGCGTGGCATGGTTCGCAAGGGCTTGAAGCCATTACCTGTCAAGGCGTCCATTTCGCTGCGCGTGGATCAAGATGTACTGGAATGGTTCAAGGCGCAGGGGGCTGGATATCAGACGCGGATCAACACAGTCCTCAGAGCGTTCCGTTACGCTTCCGTTTAACAGGCGGCTCGTCTTTCCGGTGCGCTATAGCCAAGCGGTCGTAAAGTACTTTAAATCCACCGGCGACGGCTGGCAATCGAGAATGGATGGCGTGCTTCGCCAGTTCGTGGCACCTCAGTCTCGCAGCGCGTGAGATTGGGGTCAAACCCAGCGTTCGGACTGTCGGTCTTGTATCTGCCTAACAGAATGCAGAGCCCACATAAGGCACCCCCAGCGCACGCAAACGCTTAGCCATACACAGCACCGCATGGTCCTTGCTAAGCAAACCCGCTTGGTTCGCCAGCGCCAGATCTATAAAGCACTGGTCATCCGGGTCTTTGCAGCGCAGCGGGGCGAGTGGAGCCACATTTACTGTGTGGCTATGTGTGTCATAGGCATGCAATAAGTCCTCTGCGCTGCGTTGGTAAAAGTCCATGCGCTTGGCGATATGCGCGTAGGCCAGCACGCGAGCCAGTTCCTCGCGCATCGGCGCGGTACTTATCCAGCGTATGCGCGTTTGCGCCAAGGCCTCGCGCAGCGGATGGGCGGCGGGGTCGGCGAAGAGAAATACGTCCAGCACGATGTTGGTGTCCAGCACCCACAGCGGGCGCTGCGCGATGTCTGCGCGGGTCGCCGCTGGAGCAAAGGTTTCTGTTTTCGCGCTTTCCCCTGAAGCGCTTAGGGAAGGGCTGCACAAGTCCGTCATCGCGAGGAGCGCAGCGACGCGGCGATCCATAAGTGCTTGATTGGCAAACCAAAATGGATTGCTTCGCTGCGCTCGCAATGACGGGTTTGCAATGCAGAGCTTCCTTAGGTGTGTTTCCATTTAATAGTGCAGCGCCGTGTCAGGCTTTGCTTTGCGCTTGGCCCGGAGTCGCTACAACTTCCGCCTTAGTTTTATCCATGCGCCCAGCCACCAGATCAAACTTGAATAAGCGGCATTCAATAGGCCCGTTCCACAGCGGCACGCGGCGCGATTCTTTTAGGCGCATCTTGCCCGGCAGTTTCAGGTCGGGCGTCAGCACCCAGGCGCTCCAGCCGCTGAAGTGTTTTTTCCAATGGCTGGCCAGTTGGTTAAAAAACGCGCCGCCTTCTTCGGTCTCTGCCACTTCGCGCGCACCAAAGCGCGCGCCTTCGCCGGCCACGCCGCCCACTTCAATACGCTCGCCATAGGGCGGGTTGAGCAGCATCACGCCGCCGCCTTCAATAGGGGGCATGCGCTGCAAAGCATCGCCGCCGCGAAAGCTGATGACCCCGGCCACACCGGCGCGTTGCGCATTGCGCTCGGCAAAGTCAACCATGCGATGCGACACATCGCTACCGTAAATCAGGGGCGCGTCGCCGGGCTCAGGGTGGATGATGCGCGCTTTCGCTTCCTCGCGGAT
>CANJXV010000185.1 GCA_947478935.1 Comamonadaceae bacterium | reverse complement strand
TTGGATTAAGGGCACGGTGTGGCGTTGGTCCAGCCAGTGCATAAAACTTTGCACCCCGGCATCGACAATCGCCTCGGCCTGGGCTACGGCGGCCTGGCGGTTGGCCTGGCCGGTTTGAACCACGCTGGCCAGATCGTCCACCGTATAAAGATACACATCGCCCAGTTTTTTCACCTCGGGCTCGATGTCGCGCGGAACCGCTAGGTCCACCATAAACATGGGCCGGCGCTTGCGCTTTTTCAGGGCCCGCTCTACCGCGCCTAGGCCGATGATGGGCAAGGTGCTGGCGGTGCAGCTAATCACGGCGTCAAACTCAGCCAGTCGGTCGGGCAGGTCTGACAAGCGCATCACTTCGGCGCCAAAGCGCCCGGCAAGTTGCTCGCCCCGTTCCAGGGTGCGGTTGGCGATGGTGATGGACCTGGGGTTTTTTGCAGCAAAGTGCGTGCTGCACAGCTCAATCATCTCGCCCGCACCCACAAACAAGACTTTGACCTGGCCCATGTCTTCAAACAATTGCCCCGCCAAGCGCACTGCGGCGGCCGCCATGCTAATGGAATGGGCGCCGATTTCGGTGGAGCTGCGCACCTCTTTGGCAACCGCAAACGAGCGCTGGAACATTTGCGACAAAGTACTGCCCAAGGCCCCGGCTGATTCGGCAGCGCGCACCGCGTCTTTGAGCTGCCCCAGGATTTGCGGCTCGCCCAGCACCATCGAGTCCAGCCCGCTGGCGACCCTAAAGGCATGGCGCGCGGCCTCTTGGTCGTTCAGGCTGTAGGTGTGCGAGCGCAGGGTGTGGGTGGAAACGCCGCCCGATTGGGCTAGCCAGTCCAGGGTGTGTTCCATTTGCGTCTGGTCTCCGGCGCAGTAAATCTCGGTGCGGTTGCAGGTGGAGACAATGGCCGCTTCGGGGGCGCTGGGCATGGATTGGCGCAGGCCCAAGAGGTGCGGCTCGATCTTGTCGATGGCAAACGCAAACCTTCCGCGCAGGTCCAGCGGAGCGGTGTTGTGGTTGATGCCGAGTGCCCAGACTGCCATAGAGAAGCGGGATTATAAAATTTGATGCTACTACGAAAGATTTCATGGGCCCGCTCGACTTTGTCAACCACTTGCTCAATTTTGTGGCGCCAGCGCTTTTTGTCGGGTTTTTTCTGGCTTTAACGGCCCCGGTGGTATTGGGCTTGCGCGCCAAGCCGGGCACGTGGCTGGGGCTGGGCATTCTCAATTCTCTAGTGGGCTGCTGCGCATTGGCCGCCGGGCTTTGGTTTTTTGGCAATGACGGCAAGATGGGCACTTATGCGGGCCTGTTGCTGGCCTGCTCGCTCAGCCAACTGGCGTTTTTGCGGCCGGCGGGCAAATGAGCCCGTCGCCCCACCACGACGTTCGTTTGGCCGCCGCCGGGCCGCAAGACCTGCCCGCGCTGCGCACTCTGATCTTTGACGACGGCGCCAACATCTGGAATTACCTGCCCGAAGACGGCATAGGTGAGCACCTAGACGACATAGCCCGAGGCCGCGCCTACGGCATTCTGGCGCTGGAGCAGGGGCAATTAATAGGCGCTGTGACTTTTGGCCTTAGCACCGACTATGGCCACTACCTGCCCGCGCAAGCACGTGGTACGCCCCAGGGTTACGTGAGCGAAGCCGTGGTGCGGCGTGACCGGGTGGGGCGGGGTTGGGGCACGCGGCTGCTGCGTGAAGCCTTGGCCGAACTGTCCAAACTGGGCGCCGACGTGGTGTTTATCGACCGCCATGAGGAAAACCTGGCCTCAGCCGGCATGATGCGCCGCGCTGGATTTGTGGAAATCGACACTTACGCCGACCCCCGGCGCAGGCCGCATGGTTCGGGGTGCACTACCGTTTGTTGGAAAGTGTTAAACCCCGCCGCTTTGCCAGCGCTCAGCGCCTAGGGCGATGGGTCGCCTGAACAATCAGTATTGCTAGGCGGAGGGTGGAAAGTGGTCCACCCGGTCGGTGATGATGCCATCGGTGTCCCATGCCCGCAATTGCGCTGCGGCGGCATCGTCATTCACGGTGTAGCTGAGCAAGCGAAAGCCTCCCGCTTTGGCCAAAGCAACGGAATCCTCGTTCCAAAGTTCATAGTTGCAGACGATGGCCTGGCATTGCAGTCGGGTGGCTTGGCCCAGCCACTGCGCCCAGCTTTGGCCTTCCAGCGCATGGATGAGTAAGCCGCGCGGCAACTCGGGTTGGGTGGCCATTGCGCCTTCCAGTGCGGCGATCTCAAAAGAGGTCAATAAGGGCTGCACCGCCACGCCTTTCCACAGCCGCGCCGCGTGCTGCGCTACCACCTCACCCGTTTGGCGCTCGGTGCCCACAGTGGGTTTGATCTCGATGTTGAGCAAATAGCCATTGCTGATGCAAAAGCGTGCGATTTGCGCCAGCGTGGACAGCGGCTCGGCGGCGTAGGCGCTGCTGTGCCAGCCCCCGGCATCAAGTTGCGACAGGGTGTGCCAGGGGAAGTCGCCGGCCACGGCGCTGGCTTGCAGGTCTGGCGTGTGCTGCGTATGCAAAGGGCGGGCAGTACGGGTCAGCGTGTCGTCGTGCAGCAAAAATGGTAGGCCGTCGCGGCTGAGTTTCACATCGCACTCAAACATGCGATAACCATGCGCCGCGCCCAAGCGAAAGGCGGCCAGGGTGTTTTCTGGCGCCAGCGTGCCCGCTCCCCGGTGCGCAATCCAGCGCGGGTAGGGCCAATTGGGCAATGCACTGATATCAGTCATAAGCGGCACTGTAACTGGCGTTCAGTGCAGGGCGATTGCGCGCGGGCCGATGCGTCTATGCTGCACTGCGGTAATATCCAAAATCACTTTAGGCTCGTACCCTTTCCAGGGCGTAGGCCAAGTCATCCCCCAAGTCCTGATGAACGCCCCCACCTCTTTGTTGCATCTGCTGCCGGCAGCCGCGCCTTCGCACGCCGAGCGCATCCGCGAGATTCCGTACAACTACACCTCGTTTTCCGACCGGGAAATTGTCATCCGCCTGCTGGGACCTGCGGCTTGGGACACTTTGCTGCTGCTGCGCGAGGAACGCAACACCGGGCGTTCGGCGCGCATGTTGTACGAGGTGTTGGGCGATATCTGGGTGGTGCAGCGCAACCCCTATCTGCAAGACGATTTGCTAGACAACCCCAAGCGCCGCCGTATGCTGGTCTATGCACTGCGCCACCGCTTAGGCGAAGTTCACAAGCGCCGGGCGCCACAAGGTGCGGCCGGGCGTGATGCGATGGTCGGCACTTTATTAGACGCGGCCCAGGCGGCGGTCGATGCTTTTGACGCCGCTTTTGTGGAAGTGGCGGCCTTGCGCCGCAAAACGCAACGGGTGCTGGGGCGGCTGACAGCGCGGGACAACATCAAGTTTGACGGTCTGAGCCGGGTGTCCCATGTAACCGACGCCACCGACTGGCGCGTGGAATACCCTTTTGTGGTGCTCACACCCGACAGCGAAGAGGAAATGGCGCGTCTGGTCAAAGGCTGTATCGATCTAGAACTGACCATCATTCCACGCGGCGGCGGCACCGGCTACACCGGCGGCGCGGTGCCGCTGACCTGGAGGAGCGTGGTCATCAACACCGAAAAACTCGAGGCCCTGGGTGCTGTGCAAATGCGAACTTTGCCCGGCATGGATAGCGAAGTCGCCACCATTTGGAGCGAAGCCGGTGTCGTCACACAGCGCGTAGCGGATGCAGCTGAACGCGCAGGATTTGTGTTTGCCGTGGACCCGACGTCGGCTGAGGCCTCGTGCATAGGCGGCAATATCGCTATGAACGCGGGTGGCAAAAAAGCGGTCCTTTGGGGCACCGCTTTGGACAACTTGGCCAGCTGGCGCATGGTGACGCCGGATGCGCAGTGGTTGGAGGTCACTCGTATCGGCCACAACATGGGCAAGATCCATGACGCAGCGCAGGCGGTGTTTGAACTGCAGTATTTCAAGGCCGATGGCAAAACCCTTTTGCGCAGCGAAACCCTGACGATTCCTGGTCCGGCCTTTCGTAAAGCCGGTTTAGGCAAAGACGTCACCGACAAATTTTTAAGCGGCCTGCCGGGCATCCAGAAAGAAGGCTGCGACGGCCTAATAACCAGCGCTTGCTGGGTGCTGCACCGCATGCCCGCGCACACACGCACGGTGTGTCTGGAGTTTTTCGGTAATGCGCGTGATGCGGTGCCCAGCATTGTGGACATCAAAGACTTTATGTTCGCCGAGCAAAGGCGCAGCGGCGTGGTGCTGGCTGGTCTGGAGCATATGGATGACCGTTACCTCAAGGCCGTGGGCTATGCCACCAAGAGTAAACGTGCTGCTGAGTTAGGTGGCAGTTCAGGCCTGCCCAAGATGGTGCTGGTGGGCGATATTGCCGGCGACGACCCGGATGCGGTGGCGCGCGCCACCTCCGAAATCGTGCGGCTGGCCAATGCCCGCAGGGGAGAAGGATTCGTCGCGATCAGCCCCGAGGCGCGGCGCAAGTTTTGGCTAGACCGCAAACGCACCGCCGCTATCAGCCGCCATACCAATGCCTTCAAAATCAACGAAGACGTGGTGATTCCGCTCGAACGCATGGGCGAGTACACCGATGGCATTGAGCGCATCAATATCGAGCTGTCTTTACGAAACAAGCTAGCCCTGTGCGATGCACTGTCAGAATTTTTTGCAGGTAGCGATTTGCCTTTGGGCAAGAGCGATGACGCCAACGGGATTTCATCGGCCGAATTGCTGGAGGATCGCGTATCGCAAGCCCAGGACTTGATCACCAGCGTGCGCGCGCAATGGCAGGGTTGGCTGAACGATGTGGATGCGCTGTTCCCGCAATTGCAAGACCACCGCTTGCGCGCCAGTTGGAAAACGCAATTGCAGGCTCCGCTGCACAGCATATTTACTGGGTCGGCTTTTGCAACCATCCTCAAAGAATGCGTGGCCCTCCATAAGCGCGTACTCAAAGGCCGCGTTTGGGTGGCGCTGCATATGCATGCGGGCGATGGCAATGTGCATACCAATATTCCGGTCAACAGTGATGACTACGCCATGCTGCAAGCGGCGCACGAGGCGGTTAAGCGCATCATGGCACTGGCGCGTTCTTTGGACGGCGTGATTTCGGGCGAACACGGCATTGGCATCACCAAGCTGGAGTTTTTGACCGATGCGGAGTTGCAGCCCTTTGCCGATTACAAAGCGCGCATAGACCCCGAAGGGCGCTTTAACAAAGGTAAGCTGCTGCGTCAGGGATTGAACGGCCTTACCAACCACGGCGCTGACCTGCGCCATGCCTATACGCCATCCTTTGGTTTGATGGGCCATGAATCGCTCATCATGCAGCAAAGTGATATTGGTGCAATTGCCGATTCGATCAAAGACTGCTTGCGCTGCGGCAAATGCAAACCGGTATGTGCCACGCACGTGCCACGCGCCAATTTGCTCTATAGCCCGCGCAACAAAATTTTGGCTACCTCACTTTTAGTCGAGGCTTTTTTATACGAAGAGCAAACCCGCCGGGGCGTGTCCATCAAGCACTGGCAGGAATTTGAAGACGTGGCCGACCACTGCACCGTATGCCACCAGTGC
>CANJXV010000184.1 GCA_947478935.1 Comamonadaceae bacterium | reverse complement strand
TTCAGGGGCGCACTCGACGCCGGCGCATCCACCATCACCGTGGAGATGGAAATCGCCGCCGTGTATGCGATTGCCGAATTGGCGCAGGCTGAGCAAAGCGAAGTCGTAGCTGCTGCTTACGCCGGTGAGCAACTGGCTTTCGGCCCTGAGTATTTAATTCCCAAGCCTTTTGACCCGCGCCTGATGATCAAGATCGCGCCGGCGGTGGCCAAAGCAGCAGCGGACAGCGGCGTAGCCTTGCGCCCAGTGGGCGATTTACAGGCCTACCGAGAGCAGTTGCAAAGCTTTGTGTATGCATCGGGCACCACCATGAAGCCGATTTTTGCTGCGGCAAAAAATGGCCTCAAAAAACGCGTCGCCTTTGCCGAGGGCGAGGACGAGCGCGTGCTGCGTGCCGTACAAATCATTGTCGATGAGGGCATCGCCATGCCCACGCTTATTGGCAGGCCCGCCATCATCGCCGAACGCGTCGAAAAATTCGGCCTGCGCCTGCGCGAAGGCCAGGACTATGCCGTGGTCAACGTGGAAAGCGATGAGCGCTACCGTGACTTCTGGCAGACCTACCACCGCATGACCGAACGCAAAGGCGTGACCGTGCAGGTGGCCAAAATTGAAATGCGCCGTCGTCTCACGCTAATCGGCTCCATGCTGCTACACAAGGGCTATGTCGATGGACTGATTTGCGGCACCTGGGGCACCACCGGGCTGCATCTGGGCTATATCGAGCAGGTCATTGGCAAGCGCCACAGCAGCCACGACCAAGTATCTATCTACGCCTGCATGAATGGCCTGATGCTGCCAGGGCGCCAATTGTTTTTGGTCGATACCCATGTGAACTACGATCCCACGGCCCCTGAGTTGGCCCGCATCACCATCATGGCCGCTCAGGAAATGATGCGGTTTGGCTTCAGTCCTAAAGCAGCTTTGCTTAGCCATTCCAATTTTGGGAGCAGCAATGAACCCAGCGCCATCAAAATGCGCCAGACCTTAGAAATCCTGCGGCGCGACGCGCCCTGGCTGGATGTCGACGGCGAAATGCACGGCGACGTGGCCCTTGACGGCCAAGCCCGCGTGGCGCTCATGCCCAATACCACCTTGATTGGCGACGCCAACCTGCTGGTTCTACCCAATATCGACGCGGCCAATATCGCCTATAACCTGCTCAAAACCGCAGCCGGTGGCAATATTGCCATCGGGCCGGTGCTGCTGGGCGCGGCCAAGCCGGTGCATGTGCTGACCGCCAGCACGACGGTACGCCGCATCGTCAATATGACGGCACTGACGGTGGCTGACGCCAACGCCAACCGCTGAAGTCCATGCCGCGCCTGTTGGCGCGGCCTATTTTTTGAAGAGAGTACGCCCGTGAAGCAAAGTTTTCAATTGGACCTTCCTGGGCGTGAACGTGCGCGCTGGCTGGATGCAAGTAAGCATACGGTGCGCAAATACGTGGCGCGCCAGCGACGCGCACCCTTGCCCGAGGGGAGCGACTACTGGGACTTTGCTTGCCGCTTCGGTAGCACCGAGCAGGAATCTACCGAAGTCCACTTTGCCACCCTCATCACTTTGATGGACGCCGCCGCCGGGCGGGGCGAAAACCTCTTTTTCGTCAGTATCCGCGGCCATGCAGCGGTGCGCGGCCCTCAAACCAAGCCGCCTGTGGACAAGGTTTTGGTGGGCCAAGATCCGGAATTTCCCACTCAATAGTCGTTTCTAAAAGTCTATAGCGACTTTTACCGCTAAAAACCCCGCCTTGTGTGCTCGGCCGCACCTAGCAAAAGCCCTTAAGTGCAAACCCTGATATTTTTGGCCGTTTGAGGCTTTGGGTTATTGCCTTTTCCCACCGGATAAGAGACAATCGCCGAAGGATTTAGGTGATTTTTCGATTTTTTGACGGTATTTAGGTGTTTTCGATGACCCATTCGTTATCGATGCCTTGTAGGGGAAGCCGAGGTTTTCCCGGATGGTGGAATTTAACCTTCCGCCTTGCCAAGTCGCTCATTCTGTGGGCTGGCCTGCTGATCGCGTTTGCTGCACCTGCACAACAGGACTTCAGCGCACCGGGTGGCAGCATCCCGGAGCATGAATTACCGGCACAGGGCTTGGAGACCTACCGCAATATTCGAAAAGGCGGACCTTTCCCCTTTGACAAGGATGGCGTGGTCTTCGGTAATCGGGAGCGTTTGCTTCCCCCACAAATACGTGGTTTTTACCGGGAGTACACCGTCCTGACCCCTGGGGAGCGCAGTCGCGGAGCCCGAAGAATTGTGTGTGGTGGACCGGCAACGATGCCGCAAGCCTGTTACTACACGGCCGATCACTATGCGAGTTTTCGCAAAATCGTGCCTTGATTTTTTTTGTTTTTTTGAGAAAGTGAATCGGGGATGGACACGCCACTTCGAACTGTCAGAACGAATATCGTTCAATCGATACGCGCATTTCGCGTGTCGGACCTGCAAGGTGCAGCCCAAGATTTGGGCCAGCATTTTCTGTACGCTAATCTGGGCAGTGCGCAGACCAAGCAAGATGTTTTGGACATGATCGGCGCCCAGTTCACGCTGTCGCCAAATGCCAGCAAGAACTTTGACGCTTTGTACGACAACATGACCGATCCGTTGCACAAATCAGGCCCCCAGCCCGGTTTTGTGGCGGTCTTGGAGCACATTCCGGCCAACGTCAAGTTCGACAAAGAGGCGCGCGAACAGCTGCTCGACATCTTCCGTGATACCGCCGATTACTGGGCGGACCGAAAGATACCCTTTAGATGCTTCTATTCTTTTCTGTAGCCCGTTCTGCACAAACCAGCCAAGCAGAACGGGCGAATCAGGCAAACAGCGGTACCGAGGCACAAAGCACAGCCGGAACCGAGTTAACAGGCATTGCAGAAAAGCTACCCGGCGATTTCTTAATCGACGTGTCACCTTTGGCGCTCCGTATGAGTAGCCCGTTTAACGCGGGTTATTGGTTGGCGGCGGCATAAGCCGAAATTCGCCATTCGGGGGGCCATATCGCTGCCATCAAAAAGCCCGTTATTGAACGGGCTTTTTTGTGACTGAAGCGCTGGACAATCAAAACATTGGAGATTTCTTTGCCGAGTTTCTAATCGCCGGATAGGGCTATCTAAGCGCCTACACAGAGAAATCGCCCCTGATCGCCCGCAAACTCAGCCTTGCGGCGCAGTGCCTACGTGCTCGGCCTGGCGGTCGGCGTGGTAGCTGGAGCGGACCATCGCACCTACGGCCGCATGTTTGAATCCCATGGCGTAAGCCTGCGTTTCAAACTTTTTAAAGGTATCGGGATGCACGTACCGGCGCACCGGCAGGTGGCTGCTTGATGGCGCCAGGTACTGGCCAATGGTCAACATGTCAATTTTGTGGGCCCGAATGTCCTGCATGACGGCCAGAATTTCTTCATCGGTTTCGCCCAGTCCCACCATCAGGCCGCTTTTGGTGGGAATGTCCGGAAACTGCGCCTTGAATTTTTTCAGCAAATTAAGGGAAAACAGGTAGTCTGAACCTGGCCGGGCTTCTTTGTATAAGCGCGGCACCGTCTCTATATTGTGGTTCATTACATCGGGAGGTGCGCTTTGCAAAATCTTGAGGGCACGATCATCCCGACCCCTAAAGTCGGGCACGAGCACCTCAATGCGAGTCGCTGGTGACAGCGCACGGATTTTTTCAATGCACTGCACAAAATGGCCTGCGCCGCCATCGCGCAAATCATCGCGGTCCACACTGGTGATAACTACATAGCTCAGCTGCAAGGCGGCAATCGTACGTGCCAGGTTGTCCGGCTCATGCACATCTAGTGGGTCGGGCCGCCCGTGGCCCACATCGCAAAACGGGCAACGGCGGGTGCACTTGTCGCCCATGATCATGAAGGTGGCAGTCCCTTTGCCAAAGCACTCGCCAATATTGGGGCAGGAGGCCTCTTCGCAGACGGTAACTAACTTGTTCTCCCGCAAAATGTCCTTGATTTCGTAAAACCGGGTGCCGCTGGACGCCGCTTTCACCCGGATCCAATCGGGCTTTTTTAATACTTCCGCCGCCTGCACCTTGATCGGAATGCGGGCGAGCTTGGCGCCAGCCTTTTGCTTGACCAAGGGGTCGTAGGCGGGGCTGGGCTGGATAGTAGGGGGCATGGGGGCTTTCAAGGGCTGAGGGCGCTTTGCAAACGCGCAGAGAGTGTGGCGGCTGCTTCTTCCCAGGCAATGGGGAACCCGATTGTAGAAAGATCAACGGTGCGCAAGCCTGCGTAGCCGCAAGGATTAATCAAATCAAAAGGCGACAGGTCCATGCCCACGTTCAGCGCCACCCCGTGGTATGTGCAATGGCGGCTGACCTTGATACCTAGAGCTGCGATCTTGCCCAGTCCGCTGAAATCTGGTGCCGCGCCGGCGGGTATGGGTGCTACGCGGCTATGGCCCCCAGGATCATTTGGCCGAACGTAAATGCCGGGCGCACCCCGCACACGATGCCCTGTAACCCCCCATACGCCAAGGCTGCGGATCAGCGCATCTTCGATGCGGAAAACGTACTCTTTGACAAAATAGCCCGCTCGCTTTAGGTCGATCAGAGGATAAGCCACCACCTGTCCGGGCCCATGGTAGGTAATTTGACCACCGCGGTCCGTCCGGACAATCGGTATATCTGACATCGTTAGCAAGTGCTCGTTGCGACTGGAAATGCCTTCCGTAAACGTCGGCGGGTGTTCGCAGACCCAAAGTTCATCGGCGGTATCCGCGCGACGCGACGCCGTGAATGTTTGCATGGCCTCTAGGGTGGGACGGTAATCGACCCGGCCAAGCTTGACAATTTTCATATAGCCCAGTGCTTACAAGGCTACCTTGACCATGGGATGGCCGGTCAGCGCCAAGTACAAGCCGTCCAGCTGGGCGCGGCCAGTGGCGCGCACGATCAGGGTAATGCCCATGTATTTTTCCGTTTTGCTGGTCCGCAATTCCACTTTGTGCGCGCCGAATTCAGGGTCAAAGCCTTGTGCAAGGCGGACCATGGTCTCCACAAATTCGGGGTGATGCTGGCCAATTACTTTGACGGGGAAATCGCAAGGGTATTCAATCAAGGAGTCGCCCGAAGCTGCGTTCCCCAACGCCGGAGTCGCCTGGGTGACGTTGTGACTTTTTTTCATGGGCCAATTATCGGGCCTGCCTGCTTCGCAATGGAATGGCATGCCCCAAAACAGGACGTTCGATAAAGATGTTATATACTCGTGGGCTCACATACATTTTCGGGCTTACCGGGGTGTCAAAAAAAACAACAGAATTTTTAGAGGGTCATTACGATCCTTGGCAGGAAGATTCTGAAGAGGATTTTGTTACCCTCAATGCAGCGCAGGCGCAGGCCTTGCGTGAACAGCAACCGAGTTTGTCGGCTTTTCAAGTCGTTGCGCTTCAAGCGCTATGCGGTTTGGTATTCGCGGCAACCGCTGGGCTGGTGGGTGCACGGGGCTGGTCGGTCGCGTACGGTGCTTTTGCGGTAGTGCTTCCCAATGCCTTGTTGGCGCGCGGGATGACCCGAAAACCTACGTCGATTAACGTATTGTCTGCGGTGGCTGCTCTGTTAGTGTGGGA
>CANJXV010000183.1 GCA_947478935.1 Comamonadaceae bacterium | reverse complement strand
GGGTCGCGCCAGGCGCGGTCCCAGTGTTTGTGACCGCCAAGGGCGTTGCGCAATAGCGCCCAGGCCGAGTAGTGCGTCATCGGGTGGGCTCCTTACATGCGCATGCGCTTGGCTTCGGGGTCAAAAGGCGGATCCATTTGCAGGCGGGCCGGGCGGCGCTCGCCTAGGATTTCAATCTCTAAGGCCATATCCGGCTTAAAGCATTCGGTGGGAATATAGCCTTGCGCCAGCGATTGGTTCACATAGTGGCCAAAGCCGCCTGAAGTAACCCAGCCAACGACGTTGCCATCGACCCAGATCGGTTCGTCGCCCATCACGTCGCAGTCCAGCGCATCCACCACCATAAAGATGCGGGTTTTTCTGGGGCCGTCTTGTTTCTCTTTGATGGCTGCCGCCTTGCCGATGTAATCGTGCTTGTCGAGTTTGACAAAACGGTCCAGACCGGCCTCGAAGGGCCCGTAAATGGGGCGGAACTCGCGGAACCAGGTGCCGAAGTTTTTCTCCAGACGCAGGCACAAAAGCGCTCGCATGCCGAAGTTTTTGATACCTAAGTCGGCGCCCGCTGCCATGATGCTCTCGTACAAGCGACGTTGGTATTCGGGCGCCACCCAGATCTCGTAGCCCAGGTCGCCGGTGTAGGTCACGCGATTGATCTTGGCCTGTACGGTGGCGATTTCCATTTCGCGGTAGTCCATGAACTTGAAGGCTTCGTTGGATACGTCTTCGTCGGTAAGGCGTTGCAGCAGCTCGCGCGACTTGGGGCCAGCGATCGACAGGCCAATCAGCTTCATGCCGTAGGGCGCGATATGCACCGAGCCGTCTTTAGGCAAGGTCTTTTCAAACCAGCGCATGTGATAGACCTGCGCTTGGCTGGAGCCCCACATCATGAAGCGGCCTTCCTCGGCCTTGGCGATGGTGAAATCGCCGATGATCTTGCCCTGGTGGTTGAGCATGGGGCACAACTGCAAACGGCCGGTTTTGGGCAGGGTATTGGTCATTAGGCCTTGTAGCCAAGCCTCGGCGCCCGGGCCGGTGATTTCGTACTTGGCGAAGTTGGCCACCTCGGTCACGCCAACGGCTTCGCGCACCGCTTTGCACTCGGCTTTGATGGGCTCAAAGTCATTAGAGCGGTGGAAGGACACGATGTCTTTGGCTTCGGTGCCTTCGGGGGCAAACCACAGCGGCGTTTCCATACCCCAGGAGTCGCCCATGACCGCTCCCTGTTCGATGAACTTGTCGTACAGCGGCGTGGTTTGCAGCGGCCGGCCTGCAGGCAACTCTTCGTTGGGGAAGCGGATGCGAAAACGGCGCGAATAGTTTTCGCGCACTTTGGCATTGGTGTAAGTGCGCGTGGCCCAGTCGCCGTAGCGCGCCACGTCCATACCCCAAATGTCAAAACCGGGGTCGCCATCGACCATCCAGTTGGACAGCGCTAAGCCCACGCCGCCGCCTTGGCTAAAACCGGCCATCACGCCGCAAGCACTCCAAAAATTAGTGCGCCCTTGCACCGGACCGACCAGCGGATTGCCATCAGGGGCAAAGGTGAAGGGCCCATTGATCACCCGCTTGATGCCTGCGTGCTCTAGCGTGGGGAAATGTTTGAAGGCGATCTCTAAAGAAGGCGCGATACGGTCCAGGTCCGGTTGCAGCAGCTCCTGACCAAAGCTCCAGGGCGTGGTCTTGGTGGACCAAGGTTTACCCGCTTGCTCGTACACACCCAGCACCATGCCTTTGCCTTCCTGGCGCAAATAGCTTTCGGCGCCGAAGTCGATGACATGGCCGATTTCTTTGCCCGCGCTTTTATTAAAGGCTTCCACTTCAGGAATATCGTCGGTGACCAAATACATATGCTCCATGGCCAGCACCGGCAGTTCGATGCCGACCATGCGGCCCACTTCGCGCGCCCAAAGGCCGCCGGCGTTGACCACATGCTCGCACTCGACTACGCCTTTATTGGTGATGACGCGCCAGATGCCATCGGGCTTTTGCTCCAGGCTTTCCACCTTGGTTTGTACCTCGATGGTGGCGCCGCCCAGACGCGCGGCTTTGGCGTAGGCATAGGTGGTGCCGCTGGGGTCTAAGTGCCCCTCGTTGGGGTCTAGCAGCGCACCCAAAAAATACTTTTCTTCGATGAAGGGGAAATAGTTCAGCGCTTCTTTGATGGAGATGATTTCGGTTTCCATGCCCAGGTAGCGGCCACGCGCTACTGTCATTTTCAAAAACTCCATGCGCTCGGGCGTATCGGCCAACATGATGCCGGGCGATTTGTGCATGCCGCAGGATTGGCCAGAAATACGTTCCAACTCTTCGTACAGGCTCACTGTGTAGCTCTGCAACATGGCTACATTGGGGTCGCCGTTGAGGGTGTGGAAGCCTCCAGCGGCATGCCAGGTGGAGCCTGAAGTCAGCTGGTCGCGCTCGAGCAACATCACATCGCTCCAGCCTTTTTTGGTCAGGTGGTAAAGCACCGAACATCCGACGACACCGCCGCCGATGATGACTACGCGCGCTGTTGTTTTCATGGTTGCAAATCCTTCTTTTGTGGAGCTACAAAAATTTAAAAATCGGTGGGTGCGCCGCCCTGGGATTTGCGCAGACTGACAAAGGCATCCAACTCTTCTTCGATGGCTGCGTCCATAGGTGGGCGCTCGTAGGATTCGAGTTCTTTTTGCCAAATGGTATTGGCCTTTTGGTAGGCCGTGGGGCGACCGCCTTCGTCCCACGATTCGTAATTGCGCCAGTCAGAAATAATCGGCGAATAAAACGCCGTCTCAAAACGCTCCAGCGTGTGCGCCGTGCCGAAGTAGTGGCCGCCGGGGCCTACATCGCGAATGGCGTCCAGCGCTAAGCCGGCAGGGCTGACGTCCAGCGGTGTCAGGAACTCGGCCACCATTTGCAAGAGGTCGCAGTCGAGAATGAATTTTTCAAACGAGGCAGTGAGGCCGCCTTCCATCCAACCGGCGCTGTGCATGATGAAGTTGCCACCAGCTTGCGTCAGCGCCCACAATGAAAACACGGATTCATAGGCCGCTTGCGCATCGACGGTGTTAGCCGCGTTCACATTGCTGGAGCGGTAAGGGATGCCGTATTTGCGGCACAGTTGCCCACCCACCAAAACCGCCTTCATGTACTCGGGCGTTCCAAAGGCCGGTGCGCCGCTTTTCATATCGACGTTAGAGGTAAACCCGCCGTACACCACTGGCGCGCCGGGGCGCACCAATTGGGTTAGCGTGATACCGGCCAGCGCCTCGGCGTTTTGCTGTGCCAGCGCGCCGGCAATCGTCACCGGCGCCATGGCTCCGGCCAGCGTAAAGGGCGTGAGCATGATGATCTGGTTGCGCGAGGACATTTCCAAAATGCCTTGCAACATCGGCGTATCCAGACGCAGCGGCGAAGAACTGTTGATGATGGAAAACAGTGAAGGCTCACGTTCCAATTGCTCGTTGCTGATGCCGCGCACGATGCGCACGATTTCCAAAGCATCCTGGTTGCGCTCTTTGCCCAGCGAATAGGCGTGAAAAGCTTTGTCGGTTAGTTTGGCGATGTCGGACAAACAGTCCAGATGTCGCACCGAGGCATGCAGATCGACGGGCTCTACTGGATAACCGCCGGTGCAATGGATAATGTCGTAGCGCTGCGCCAGTTTTACCAGGTTGCGAAAGTCTTGCTGGTTACCAGCGCGACGCCCGCCTTGCATATCTGAGCAATTAGGCGGGCTAGCGACTTGCGCAAAAGCCAGGTTCTTGCCGCCGATATGGATATTGCGCTCCGGATTGCGTGCATGCAGCGTGAACTCGGACGGGCAGCTTTTGATGGTCTGCAAAATCAAATTGCGGTCAAAGCGCACGCGCTCAGAACCTTCGCGCACATCAGCACCGGCTTTTTTCAAAATTTCGCGCGCCTGCGGGTGCATGAAGTCCATGCCCATTTCTTCCAAAATGGTGAGCGAGGCGTTGTGGATGGCTTCCAACTCGTCTTGCGACACCATGGGCGTCGGTGGCAGGCGGTGTTTAAGGTTGCGGTATTTGGTGGTGGAGGGTGCAACGCGGATAGTGCCGCTGCCGCGACCGGCGCGACGTCGTGCCGGCGAGCTGGGCGCTGTTGCTTCTTCTGTCATGTGGGGTGTCTCCGCTAAATACCGATGCAGGGATGTGCGTTTACATGCCGGGTCAACGACACCCTTGCGGGCCGCACCTCGGACGTGCCGCGCAATTCTATGCAGTTCACCTCGCTCAAATGGATGGCGCACCCCGCAGGCATGCGCCATTTAGCGGCTGTCCATGCCTTGGACTTGTTATGGGTTTGCCCCTTAGGCAGGGGTCATAGGCCTTGGGTGTCGAGTGAAAAAGCCGCGTATTTGCGTGCTTCGACGCCCACCGGAGAATCGCAAGCTGCCGCGTTGGCACCATTGGGAGGCGCAATTTTATAAATTGCCCAATAGCAGCACACACACAATGCGTCCACTTTGCCAACGCAATGGCTGCCGGAGTACCCCCATGACAGACGAGGATAAATACGAAGCACGCGCCCAGCGCATGATCACCCGCTGGTCTGGTCAGCGCATGCCGGTCAGCCGCCGCGAAACCACCGAAGGCGAGGTGCTGCGCCATGCGCCGCCCGCCGTGGGTACGCTCGATGTCGCGCAGCAGGTGTACCACGAACCGGCCAAAGCTTTGCCGGTGCTGACCACTTGCGACGTGCTGGTGGTGGGCGCGGGGCCCGCGGGCATATCGGCCGCTTTGGCCGCGCGCCGCGCCGGCGCAGATACCGTGTTGCTGGAGCGCTTTGGTTGTCTGGGCGGGGTCATAACCACGGTGGGTATGGAGACCCTGGCCTGGTACCGCTACGAAGGCACTGTCGAGGGCGAGGGCATAGGTATTGAAATGGAACGCATCGCCGCGCAAATGGGCGGCGCGATTAAGTGGCCGTACAACGACAGCCAATGCCTGGACGCGGATTTTTTCAAGGTCGTGGCCGACCACTTGATTACCGAGGCTGGCGTTCGGCCTATCTTGCACTGCATGGCGGTAGACGTGATTTTTGAGGAAGACGGCAAACGATTGCGCGGTATCGTGACCGAAAGCAAATCAGGCCGCCAAGCGGTGCTGGCCAAACGCATTATTGATTGCTCGGGCGACGCCGACATCGCCCATCTGGCTGGGGTCAGTTACCGAAAAACGCCCAAGGACAAGATGCTGGGCATGACCACGGTTTTTAACGCATCGGGCGTAGATACCCAGGCCTTTTTGGACTACACCGAAAGTCAGCCCGCCACTTATGCAGACTGGAGCCGTACCTGGGCGCAAGAAACCACAGGCAAAGAGGACACGCTGCGTAGCCCCTATCTAGACAAAGAATTTGACACCGCTCGCGAACTGGGCGTGATACCGTCGGACAGCACCAATATCGGCGGTTCCTGGTCCGCTTTAACGCCTGCCGGTGAAGCCACTAACCTGAACCTGGCGCATATGTACGGCTTTGACCCGACCGACGTGATGGATTTGACGCGCGCCGAAATGCAAGGTCGCCAAGAAGCAATGCATGCTTTGATCGCACTCAAAAAAGTAGTACCCGGTTTTGAAAACGCCAAGCTT
>CANJXV010000182.1 GCA_947478935.1 Comamonadaceae bacterium | reverse complement strand
CGGGGGCGTCGGTGCTGTGCCAGTTGTCAAAGCTGATGTGAAAACCGTCCAGATAAGGCTTACGGCCTGCCGCAATATCCGCCACAAACTGCTGCGGCGTTTTGCCGGCTTTTTCGGCCGCGATCATGATCGGCGCGCCATGGGTGTCGTCGGCGCAGACAAAGTCCACTGCGTGTCCCTGCATCCGTTGAAAGCGCACCCAAATGTCAGCCTGGATGTATTCCATGATGTGGCCGATATGGAAATTACCGTTGGCGTAGGGCAGGGCGGTGGTGACAAACAGTTGGCGCGGCATGGTGGCGTGGGTGCTTTTACAGCAGCCCTGACGAGGGAAAAGGGGGCAATTTTAGACCGGCCAGCCGAAAAACTCGCAGATCGAGGTCCTTTGCGCCTGCGCATCGGCGCGGCCTAAGGCCATTAGCTCGCTGGTGTAGGCCGCTTCAAACAAGAGATAGCTGGCCAGTGCCGCGCCTTTGGCGTCTTGCGGCGCTGCCGAAATGCCCACGCCGCCCAGCAAGCTGCGCACTGCCACCGGCAGAGCGCCCACATGGCGGCTAGCAATCTCATCGAGGCGCTGGCTGGGCGCTATCACCAGCACTTCCACTTGACGCAGGCTGCTGGCCGTAAGCAACTCGAGCGGCAACAAGGCGATGGTTTGGTTAATGCGCTGCATGCGCTCGATGTCGACTGCCAGCGCATCCAGAAAAATGCTGGACATGGCATGGCCCGCAATTTGCGCCAGAGAGGGGTATTTGCCCGATTGCGGCCGCGCAGGTTCATGCGGCTCGGCCATACGCCCAGCGCCGATCACCAATATGCGCTCGGCCCCCAGCCGAATGGCCGGTGATAGGGGCGCACTTTGGCGCATAGAGCCATCGCCAAAATATTCCTCGTGCCGGTGCAAGGGCAAGGCCTTGGCTGGAAAGATAAAGGGAATCGCGGCCGAAGCCATCAAATGCGTGTGGCTGATGGCTGCGCGCACGCCAAATCGTTGCGAGCGCTGCCATTCCAAGACTTCTTTGGCACCCTGAAAAAACGTGACATGCTGGCCGGTGGTGTAACTTGACGCACTGACCGCCAGAGCTTTGAGGTGCCCGCTTTGCAGCATGTGCGGCAAGCGGCCCAGCGCCACCATGTGGGCTAGCAAGTCCTCTAACGGAGCGTTGTCCAGCAAGGAGCGTGGCTTGATGCGCCACCAACGCGCCAGCAACCAGCCCATAGATAAAACCCCCAGCCAGCGCGCGCCGGCGCGCAGCATGCTCAGACCGCTGACGTGGTAGACCTGCTCGGCATGGATATGTTGCCAGGTGTGGGCCATATGGGCCACCGCCTTGTCAAAGTCGTCGGCGCCGCAAGCTAAGGCAGCAGCATTAATGGCGCCGGCCGATGTACCGCTCAAGATGGGGAAGGGATTGGGGCCGTGTGACTGCCCTTGTTCGCGGCGAATGGCAGCGATTGTTTGCAGTACGCCCACCTGGTAAGCAGCCCGCGCGCCGCCACCGCTGAGCACCAGCGCATTGAGCGCGCTGGACTTGGTAGGTGCTGGAATTGCCTTGGCCATGCGCCTGATAGTAGCGAGCCCAGTGGCAAGTGCAAGTCCGCTGCCCGCCAAGGCCATGGCCCGCAGGGCTAGACTATGCCCCTTTCCGGAGAATGCAATGGCAGTGACAGAACAGGGCATTTTGGATGCCCTCAAGCAGGTAGTCGATACCAACACGGGGCGAGATTTTGTATCGACCAAGGCGGTGCGAAATGTGCAGATTGCGCAAGACGCGGTGTCTTTTGATGTGGAGCTGGGCTACCCGGCAAAAAGTCAGTTAGGCGCGCTGCGCGCTGCACTAACGGCGGCGGTGCAAGCCTTGGATGGCGGGAAGCAAGTCACGGTCAATCTGCATACCAAGATCGCTGCGCATGCGGTGCAGCGCGGAGTACAACTTTTGCCTGGTGTGAAAAATATTGTGGCTGTGGCCTCGGGTAAGGGCGGCGTGGGCAAAAGCACCACCGCGGTGAATCTGGCTCTAGCCCTGGCTGCCGAGGGCGCCAGTGTCGGCTTGCTCGATGCCGACATTTACGGCCCCAGCATCCCCATGATGATGGGTATCAGCGGCAAGCCCGCCAGCGCGGACGGCAAGACCATGGAGCCGATGGAAAACTATGGCGTGCAAGTGATGTCCATCGGCTTTCTGGTGGACCAAGACCAGGCCATGATTTGGCGCGGCCCTATGGCTACACAAGCACTGGAACAACTGCTGCGCCAAACCAACTGGCGCGAACTCGATTATTTGATTGTCGATATGCCACCGGGCACGGGCGACATTCAGCTGACCTTGTCGCAGCGCGTACCCATGACGGGCGCAGTGGTGGTGACCACGCCGCAAGATATTGCGCTGATGGACGCCAAAAAAGGCATCAAGATGTTTGAAAAAGTCGGCGTTCCGATTTTGGGTATTGTGGAAAACATGGCGGTACATGTGTGCAGCAATTGCAAACATGTGGAGCACATCTTCGGTGCCGATGGTGGGCGTAAGTTGGCCGAGGAATACGAGATGGACTACTTAGGTGCGCTGCCTTTGGATATGCAAATTCGCTTGCAGGCCGATAGCGGCAAGCCCACCGTGGTGTCTGATCCTGAGGGCGATGTGGCGGCTGTTTATATGGCTGTGGCGCGCAAGGTGGCGGTGGCGATTGCGGCGAAGAACAAAGATTTTTCTTCTAAGTTTCCGTCGATCACCATTTCCAAAGGTACTTAAGAACGCCAAAGTCCTACGATGAACCTGCTTCCCAGCCTGCGTTATCTGGTAGCTTTAAATGAGCACCGGCATTTCGGTCGCGCGGCGCAGGCTTGCCATATCACGCAGCCGGCGCTGTCCAATGCATTGCGCGCGCTGGAGGAAGAGTTTGCTGCGGTCATCGTCAAGCGCGACCGCAATTACGTAGGTTTCACGCCCGAAGGCGAAATCATCCTGGCTTCGGCGCAGCGCATGCTGCACGAGCATGCTTTGTTGCAAGAGTCGCTTAAAGGCGATGCGCTGGCGCCGCATGGCCCCTTGCGCATCGGGGTGGTGCCCACAGCCATGCCAGTGGCTGCGCGGTTTGCCGCTATGTTGCAAGCTCGGCAAGGCGGCATCCGGCCTATCGTTTTGTCTCTCAGTTCCGCCGAACTAGAGAAAGGCCTGGAGACTTTGTCTTTGGACCTGGCCATGGGCTACATCGAACGCATGGATGTGCGCAGCGGCCGCCTGAGCGCGATGGAACAATATAACGAACACTACTTCTTACTGCGCCGTGCCGACAATCCGGTAGCCGACGGTCTGTGTATTGGCCAGCCACTGAGCTGGCAGCAGGCAGGTCAATTTCCCTTGTGCTTGTTAACGCCTGACATGCACAACCGCACGATAGTAGACGCCGCTTTGCGCCAGGCGGGCGTGCACGTAATTCCTGCCATGGAGACCAACTCTATCCTCGCTATGGCGCTGTGCGTGGTGCAAGGCAAGATGTGCGGCATCTTGCCTGGCGCTCTGGTGGGTGCGGTGCGCAGCGATCGTCAATTGGAAGCGCTGCCTTTGGTCGAGCCCGAAGTACGCACGCCCATCGGTTTTATCTACAACTCCCAGATGCGCCCTTCGCGGGCACTGCAAGTGGCTTTGGACTTGGCGCGGGATGCGCAATGGTTACAGCACGCGTCTATGCACAGCGGCATGCTGACTTCTCTGGGAGAGGGTGCTGCCTAAGCGCCTAGCGAGCCACAAGGATATAAGGCGCTTGCATGCTTGCTGGACCCACAGGCACTGTTAAAACACACGCTCAACGATTCGATTTGTCGTGCTTTGCTTACAGCCAGCGCTTTCGGCGCCGGTAGGACTTCATGCCACGAAAGCTCTTTCGGCCTTCATTGGACACGCCCAAGTAGAACTCTTTGACGTCCGCGTTCTCAGCCAATTCCTTGGCAGTGCCGTCCATCATGACGCGGCCACTTTCTAGGATGTAGCCGTAGTCTGCGTACTTCAGGGCCACATTGGTATTTTGTTCGGCCAGCAAAATACTGACGCCTTCTTTTTGGTTGAGCTCTCGCACGATTTCGAAGATTTCCGCAACGATTTGGGGCGCCAAGCCCATGGACGGTTCGTCTAACAGCAACATGCTGGGCTTAGCCATCATGGCGCGGCCAATGGCGACCATTTGCTGCTCACCACCCGATGTGTATCCGGCTAAGCTCGTGCGACGCGTTTTCAGGCGAGGAAAGTAGTCGTAAATCCTCTCGAGTTCCTGACGGACTTGAGCGTGTTTGATCGGTCGCGCATAGGCGCCAGTAATGAGGTTGTCTTCCACGCTCAGATGACCGAAGCAATGCCGGCCCTCCATAACTTGGACCATGCCCATGTCGACCATTTCTCCCGGAGCGAGCCCCTCCGTGCGCTTGCCCCGGAACTCTATAGAGCCCTTTGTCACCTCGCCTCGCTCAGACGCTAAAAGCGTTGAAACGGATTTCAGCGTAGTGCTTTTTCCAGCGCCGTTTGCCCCGAGCAAAGCAACTATTTTTCCTTGGGGAACTACAAACGAGACGCCGCGTAAAACCAATATCACATGATCGTAAATGACCTCGATATTTTTCACCGACAAGATAGGCGTCGCCGAAGCCAAAGGCTTGGCAACGCTACTTGTCTCTAAAGCTGTAGTAGGGCTCACGAGCACTTACGCGGCGTGATCTTGTTTTCGCCCGCATACTTGGCTGCTGACTCTTCAATCAGCTTGCGTATAAAGGCCGGATCAGGTGCAGCTGTCCAATCGGTTACGAGGGCGAACTTGGCGCCGTCCCATTGCATTACGCGGAAGCGCTCAGAACCATCATGCTTGGTGCATGACATCTTGAACGGCCCCGACATACCCTGGATCCCGATTTCTTTGAGCTTCGCGTCGGAGATATCCAAGGCCTCGTAGCCATCACGAAATTCTGGGCCAGTCACCGTCTTGCCCGGCTTCTTATGAATGCGCTGGGCATTCTTTAAGGCCTCAACCCACATCGCCGCCGCCCCGACACCGCGGTTGTAATAGACCGAGCCAATGCGCTCCTTGTCCTGCAAGTTTCCTTTACCCGCACCGTACACGACCTTCTCAATATCCTGAATCAAAGGGAACTTGCCTGGCACGGCATTGGCGGTGACATAGGTACCTTTCGCAGCGTCGCCCGCGGGCACCATATCTTCCTCAGCACCACCAAAGGATACATAGACCATGCGATTACGAGGAAAGCCCACGCGCGCTGCGTTGGTGATGGCGGTGGAGTTCATGCCTGAACCGGCACCCCAAAAGGTAACCCAGTCGGCTTTTTCGCGGCGGATCTGCAGCCACTGCGATTGTTGCTCCAGCCCTGGCGGCGGCACTGCAATCTCCACAAGCCTTATGCCCCACTGTTTTGCGATTTCGCGCATCGCGGGCAAGGGCTCACGCCCAAAAGCACTATCGATGTGCAGGTGCACGACGGTCTTGCCCTTCATCTTTTCGATGCCACCTTCTTGTTGTGCCATGAAGGACAGTTGCACCGCAACTTGTCCCCAATAGTGGCCTGCGGCATTAAAGACCCAGGGCCAGACGGT
>CANJXV010000181.1 GCA_947478935.1 Comamonadaceae bacterium | reverse complement strand
TGACATGACCAAATTTGTCTTCGTCACCGGCGGTGTGGTGTCTTCCCTGGGCAAGGGAATTGCATCGGCCTCCCTCGCCGCGCTTCTTGAGTCGCGGGGCCTGACAGTCACCCTCATCAAGCTGGACCCTTACCTCAATGTAGACCCGGGCACGATGTCGCCGCTGCAACATGGCGAGGTTTTTGTGACCGATGACGGTGCCGAAACCGATCTGGATCTGGGCCACTATGAGCGTTTTGTGGAAACGCGCATGCGCAAGTCCAACAACTTCACCACCGGACAAATTTACAAAAGCGTGCTCGACAAAGAGCGCCGCGGTGACTACCTGGGCAAGACGGTACAAGTGATTCCGCATGTGACCAATGAAATCCAGGAGTTCGTCAAGCGCGGCGCACGCCTGGGTGAGCCCGATGCGGTGGATGTGGCGATTGTGGAAATTGGCGGCACTGTGGGAGACATCGAGTCCCTGCCCTTTTTGGAAGCCGTGCGTCAGATGAGCCTGCAAATGGGGCCCAACCATAGTGCTTTTGTGCATCTAAGCTATGTTCCTTGGATTGCCGCTGCCGGTGAGCTCAAAACCAAGCCTACCCAGCACACCGCCAAACAATTGCGCGAAATCGGTATCCAAGCGGACGCCTTGGTGTGCCGCGCTGACCGGCCCATACCCGACGAAGAGCGCCAGAAAATATCGCTGTTCTCCAACGTCCCCGTATGGGGCGTGATTTCCATGTGGGACGTGGATACGATTTACAAAGTGCCGCGCATGCTGCATGAGCAAGGCTTGGACGGCCTGATCTGCGACAAGCTGCGCCTCAATACGCCACCTGCCAAGCTGAAGCGCTGGGACGATTTGGTGTACGAGACCGAACACCCCGAAGGCGAAGTCGCCATCGCGATGGTTGGCAAATACGTCGATCTTTCCGACAGCTACAAGTCGCTCAATGAAGCGTTGCGCCATGCGGGCATGAAGAACCATGTGAAGGTAAAAATCCATTACATCGATTCAGAAACTATCACCCCTGAAACCCTGCCGCAATTGGCGAAATTCGACGCGGTACTGGTACCCGGTGGATTTGGCAAACGCGGCATCGAAGGCAAGATCAGCGCAGCGTGTTTTGCCCGAGAAAACAAGGTGCCTTACCTGGGCATTTGCCTGGGTATGCAAGTGGCCACCATCGAGTTTGCGCGCCATGTGGCCGGCCTGGCAGACGCCAACAGCACCGAGTTTGACCCAGACAGCCCGAACCCGGTGATTGCGCTCATAACCGAGTGGAAAGACAAAGACGGCACCATCCAAACCCGCGACCACAATTCCGACATGGGCGGCACCATGCGTCTGGGCGCGCAAAGTTCGGATGTGACCAAGAACACCATAGCGCACCGCATTTATGGCGACGTGGTGACCGAGCGCCACCGCCACCGCTACGAAGCCAATGTGCATTTTCTGGATCGTTTGCGCGCGGCAGGTTTGGTAATTTCCGCGCTTACCCAGCGCGAGCAACTGACCGAAATGGTAGAGCTGCCGCAAAGCGTGCACCCGTGGTTTGTGGGCGTGCAGTTCCACCCGGAGTTCAAGTCCACGCCTTGGAACGGCCACCCCTTGTTCAATGCGTTTATCAAAGCGGCGCTGGACCACCAGCGCGATGGCAAAAATCTCAAGGTGGCTGCGTGAAGCTGTGTGGCTTTGAGGTCGGACTGGATCAGCCCTTTTTCTTGATAGCAGGGCCTTGCGTTATAGAGTCCGAGCAATTGCAAATGGATACCGCTGGCGCGCTCAAAGAAATATGCACTAGCTTAGGTATCCCCTTTATTTTCAAAAGCAGTTTTGACAAGGCCAATCGCTCCAGCGGCAGCACGTTTCGCGGGCCTGGTATCGACAAAGGCCTCGAAATTTTGGCCAAAGTCAAGCGCGAACTGCAGGTGCCGGTGCTCACCGATATCCACAACGAAGACCAAATAGCCCAGGTCAGCAGCGTGGTCGATGTGCTGCAAACGCCTGCCTTTTTATGCCGCCAGACAGATTTCATCCGCGCTGTGGCGCAATCGGGTAAACCGGTCAACATTAAAAAAGGTCAGTTTCTGGCGCCGGGTGATATGAAGAATGTCATCGACAAAGCCCGCGCTGCTGCGCGTGAAGCCAGCCTAGAAGAAGATAACTTCATGGCCTGCGAACGCGGCGCCAGCTTTGGCTACAACAACCTGGTCAGCGATATGCGCAGTCTGGCCATCATGCGTAACACCGGTGCGCCGGTGGTGTTTGACGCCACCCATTCGGTGCAATTGCCCGGCGGGCAAGGCACGAGTAGCGGGGGGCAGCGCGAAATGGTTCCCGTACTGGCGCGTGCGGCTGTGGCGGTAGGCGTAGCCGGCTTGTTTATGGAGACGCATCCGAACCCGGCGCAAGCCATGAGCGACGGTCCCAACGCAGTACCACTGCACCATATGAAGGCCTTGCTGGAGACCTTGCTAGCGTTGGACGCTGTGATCAAGCGCGCCGGTTTTCTTGAAAACCATTTCAATTAAACACGCTATGGCCTACGGATACATCATTGTGGACATGCAGATCACTGAGATGGACCAGTACAAACAGTACATGGCCTCAGCCCCTGAATCAGTAGCGCAGGCAGGTGGTGAGTACCTGGCGCGCGGTGGCATGCTGGCAGTGATGGAAGGCGACTGGAAGCCCGGGCGCATGGCCCTGCTGCGCTTTCCCAGCTTTGCCGCCGCCCATGATTGGTACCACGGGGAAATGTATAACCGCGCCCGCACCAAGCGCGCTGGTGCCACGAAGTTTTTCAACATGGTTTTGCTAGAGGGCCTAGCCGCCCCGGTGTAACTTTTTTTACAAGGAAGAAGATGAGCGCGATTGTGGATATTGTGGGTCGGGAGATTTTGGATAGCCGTGGGAACCCCACGGTCGAATGTGATGTGCTATTGGAGTCCGGCACCATGGGCCGCGCTGCGGTGCCCTCGGGCGCCTCTACCGGTTCGCGCGAAGCCATTGAGCTGCGCGACGGCGACAAACTGCGCTACCTGGGCAAAGGCGTACTCAAAGCCGTGGACCATATCAACAACGAAATATCGGAAGCGATTTTGGGTTTGGATGCTTCCGAGCAAGCCTTTCTGGACAAGACCTTGATTGACCTGGACGGAACCGAAAACAAAAGCCGTTTAGGCGCGAACGCGATGCTGGCCGTGTCCATGGCGGTGGCCCGCGCAGCCGCAGAGGAAGCTGGCCTGCCGCTGTACCGCTACTTTGGCGGTATGGCGGCGGTGCAAATGCCTGTGCCTATGATGAATGTGGTAAACGGCGGCGCGCATGCCAATAACAACCTGGACTTGCAGGAGTTCATGATTATTCCGGTGGGTGCATCCACCTTCAAAGAGGCCTTGCGCCAAGGGGCGGAAGTGTTCCATGCGCTCAAGAAAATTTTGCACGACAAAGGTATGAGCGTAGCGGTGGGCGATGAGGGCGGCTTTGCCCCGAACGTGCCGGGCCATGAAGCGGCCATCCAGATGATTTTGGAAGCCATTGAAAAAGCCGGCTATGTGGCCGGCGAGCAAATTGCCTTGGGCCTGGACTGCGCCGCCTCCGAGTTTTATAAAGATGGCAAATACGAACTCAGTGGCGAAGGTCTGAGCCTGGACGCGCAGCAATGGACCGACATGCTGGCCACCTGGGTGGACAAATACCCCATCATCAGCATCGAAGATGGCATGGCTGAAGGCGACTGGGATGGCTGGAAGCTGCTGACTGATCGCTTGGGTAAGAAAGTTCAAATCGTAGGCGATGACTTGTTTGTCACCAACACCAAGATTTTGAAAGAAGGCATAGACAAGGGTATTGCCAACTCAATTCTGATCAAGATCAATCAGATAGGTACCCTGACCGAAACCTTTGCCGCCATCGAAATGGCTAAGCGTGCCGGGTACACCGCTGTCATTAGCCACCGCTCTGGTGAGACCGAAGACACCACGATTGCCGATATCGCCGTGGGCACCAACGCCGGCCAGATCAAAACCGGCTCGCTCAGCCGCTCAGACCGGATGGCCAAGTACAACCAGTTGCTGCGCATCGAAGAAGACTTGGGTGAAGTGGCGGTGTACCCAGGCCGTTCGGCGTTTTACAACCTTCGGTAAACCTAGCCGTTTTTAATGAAGCTGCGCCTGGTTCCTGCTGCCTTATTCGTCCTGCTGCTGGTATTGCAAGGGCAGCTGTGGTTCGGGCGCGGCAGCATTCCGAATGTGGCGCGGCTTAACGAAGAGCTGAGTGCACAAAAGCAAAGCAATACCCGCGCAGAACAAATCAACCAGCGCATGGAAGCCGAAATTCGTGATTTGCGCGAGGGACTGGAAATCGTCGAAGAAAAAGCCCGCTCAGAATTGGGCATGGTCAAGCCCAATGAAATTTTTGTGCAAGTGGTCAAATAAGACCGGCTGGTGCGCGATGGCTCTAACGGAAGTTTGCACAGGCCCGTCATCGCGAGGAGCGCAGCGACGCGGCGATCCCTAAGTGCCTGAATCACAAGAAACGCTGGATTGCTTCGCTGCGCTCGCAATGACGGATTTGTACTTTTGCAAACTCAACCTAGGCCCATGGCGCAGCCTTTAAAAATCGCCGTGCTAGGCGCCGAGTGCACGGGCAAATCTAGCTTGGTTGCCGCACTGCAAGCCCATTGGCAGGCGCGTGGCGCGCGGGTAGTTGTCGCAGATGAAGTGCTGCGTATTTGGTGTGCGCAGCAGGGACGTACGCCCTTGGCCCACGAACAAAAAGCGATAGCGCAGGCCCAGGCAGACTTAGCCGAAAACGCGGCAGACGCTGATTACCTGATCGCCGATACCAGCCCGCTCATGACGGCTATCTACAGCGATGTGCTGTTTCAAGATCCATCGCTCTACCCATTTGCGCTAAGCCACCAGCGCATCTACCAACACACGCTGGTCGCCGGACTGGACCTGCCCTGGCAGGCCGATGGTATTCAGCGTGACGGGCCCGATATGCGCGCCCGCGTTGATGCGCGATTGCGCGAAGTCTTGCAGCGCGAGGGCGTGGCTTTCAGTTTGGTGTACGGGCAAGGCCGGGCGCGACTGGCCGGGGCGCTGGCGGTATTGGAGCCAGGCGCATCAACCGTGCCGCAAGTAAGAGGCCGTTGGCGTTGGCAGTGTGATAAGTGCTCGGACGCCGACTGTGAGCACCGCCTTTTTAGCGACCTGCAAGCCGCCGCAGCAGGCTGATCAGCAGGCTTGGATCATTGGACGAAATCAGTGCGCACTGCTTCCTGGCGCAACTTGGCGCGTGGGATCGACAAACAATTGTGCAGTGTCCACCGGGTCAAAGCGGTATTGCACGCCGCAAAATTCGCACGCCACTTCCATCTCACCGCGCTCTTCGATCACGCTATGGGCTTCGTCGGCACCCAGCGACACGATCATGCGCGCCACCCGCTCGCGGCTGCAACTACAGGCAAAGCGCGGGCCGGTCTCGCCCTGCAATGGCTCAAAGCGCGTTAAGGATTCTTCCCAAAACAAGCGGCGCAAAATCGTTTCGGCATCTAAGCTCAGTAGTTCCTCAGACTTGAGGGTTTTGGCCAGTAT
>CANJXV010000180.1 GCA_947478935.1 Comamonadaceae bacterium | reverse complement strand
GTGGCCGGGCGTGAAAGCCGAGGCAAAGTGTTTGCCGCCTATATGGCGGTCAGTGGCGTGTCTACTGCGCTGGGGCAGTGGCTGATTTTGGCGGGTGACCGCTTTGGCTTTGTGCCGTTCGCGTTTGCCTCGATCCTGATTTCCTTCGCGCTGGTACCCACCACCATGACCACCATCCGCGAGCCCAAGCAAACCCATGCGCCGTCCATGAGTCTGGTGCGCCTATTCGCTATCTCGCCGATTGGCACTATCGCCGCTATGGGCTCTGGCTTGATAAGTGGCACGTTTTACAGCCTGGGCAATGTCTTTGGCAAAGGCGTGGGCTTTAGCGACAGCCATACCGCCACCTTTATGGCCGCCACGATTTTGAGCGGCGCCGCATTTCAGTATCCGGTGGGCCATTTGTCTGATCGCTACGACCGGCGCTTGATGCTGGTCTGGGTTTGCGTGATTTCGTCTTTGCTGGCCGCCGTGGGCTTTTACTTGGCGCGCGAATATGAAAACTTACTGGTAATGTTGGGCATCTTGTACGGCGCGTTGTCGTTTTCAATTTACGGTCTGAGCGTGGCGCACACCAACGACTTGATCGAGCCGTCCAAAGTGCTAGAAACCACGGGTGGCCTGCTGCTGCTGTATGGCATAGGCGCCACCCTGGGCCCGACCATGGCCGGAGGCATGATGGACTATTTGGGCCCTGAGAGTCTGATGCTGTACTTCGCGCTGGTTTTGCTGGGCTTGGCAGGGGCGGTGTGGTACTTCATGCTGAGCCAGAGCGAGCGCGTTGACATGCCCGCGCCGCGTTCGGATTACGTGATCATGGACGCCAGCTCCCAAGCGGCCCTGCAAATGGACCCGCGGGCTTTGCCGCAGGATGCTGATTAAGCGCGCGGCCAGCGTCAGCTTGGGTGCACAATCCTTGTGGCCCTTTGGATGCAACTCTTGAAAGAAGCCTATGCAACATGTGACATTCACCCAAATGCAAGACGGCTCGGCGCAGGATTACCAGTTGCTGCATAGCTTGGAGCATGCGTATATTCAAGCGCTGCCCGACCGATTGCTCTCGGCTTTGCAAGATTTAAGTGAATCCTTGCCGGGCTACCAAATCAGCCGCTTAGAGCATTCGCTGCAAAGCGCTACCCGCGCCGAAGACGATGGTGCAGATATCGATATGGTGGTGGCTGCGCTGTTACATGATGTTGGCGACGTGCTGGCGCCGGACAACCATTCGCAAATGGCAGCGGCTATTTTGAGGCCCTATGTGCGCGCCGAAGTGACCTGGGTGGTAGAAATGCACGGCCTGTTTCAAATGCAGTTTTATGCGCACCATTTGGGCAAACCCAATGACGGCCACCTGGCTTACGCGCAGCACCCGTGGTTTGCTAGTTGCCAACGCTTTTGCGCGCTGTATGACCAGACCTCATTCGATCCGGCCTACGCCAGCCGCCCCTTGTCGCACTTCGCGCCCATGGTGCATACCGTGTTTGCGCGCAAGCCTTTCGACCCTACGGTGTTGCAGGAGCGGGCCAAGGCCTAATTGCCGGTCGGCGAGCGCCTGCGAAAGATCTGCAAAAGTAGGTCATCGCGTAGCTAGGAGTCCGTCATCGCGAGGAGCGCAGCGACGCGGCGATCCATGCGGGCGCGAAGTCATGGCTTGCCACGGCCTGCAGCCTCAATGGCCAGTCAATCGCTCACGCCCTTACACCACCAAAGGCGCCTCCTGCATGGCTTCGCACTGCTCTTGCAGCATCAGCACCTGCCCATGCCAGTAGTCGCTAGAGCCAAACCAGGGAAAGTTTTGCACAAAGGTCGGGTCGCTCCAGCGCCGGGCCAGCCAAGCGCTGTAGTGGATCAGGCGCAAGGTGCGCAGCGGCTCTATCAGGGCGAGCTCGTCGCGATCGAATTCGCGGAACTGTTCATAGCCATCCACCAAAAAGCCTATTTGGCGGCTGCGCTGGCGCCGATCACCGCTGCTGAGCATCCACAAATCTTGTACCGCAGGGCCGGTACGCGCATCGTCCAGGTCTACAAAATGCGGCCCCGGTCCGGCGCTGGCGGCGGCATCGCTTGGCGTCCACAAAATATTGCCCGGATGGCAGTCGCCATGCAGGCGCAGAAGGCGTATTTGCGCTTGGCCACTAGCCGCTTTTTTTCCGCAGAGTGCCGGGTACGCCGCCACCATGGCCAGCGCCTCATCGCAGTGGCGGGCCCAGCCGCTTTGCACATCCAGCGGAATCATGTCCTGGCCCAGCAGCCAGTCCCGCGATTCCTGCCCAAAGCTTTGCAAGTCCAGCGCCGGGCGGTGGGTAAAGGGTTTTCGAGCCCCCACAGTGTGGATGCGGGCCAGAAAGCGGCCTATCCACTCCAGCACTTCCTCGTCGTCCAGTTCGGGCGGTCTGCCACCCCGGCGCGGGCTGACGCTGAATAAAAAGCCGCCAAATTCATGCAGTGTCGCCCCGGCAAGGCGCAGCGGCCCGATAGCCGGAATTTCTGCGTCCATTAACTCTTGCGAAAAGCTGTGCTCTTCCAGAATTTGCGCCTTGCTCCAGCGCCCGGGCCGGTAAAACTTGGCCACTAGCGCGCTGCCGTCCTCCAGTTGCACCAGATAGACCCGGTTTTCATACGAGGACAAGGCGGTCAGGCGGCCGTCGCCGCGCAGGCCGATCGATTCGAGGGCGTCTAGGACCAGATCGGGCGTCAGCGATTCAAAAACATGGTGCATACCCCGATTGTCATCCCTGTACGCTTGCCCTAGGCTAAGGTCCAAGCATGTGAAACCGTCCCACAAAAATTGGAGTTTGGTATGGGATACAACGACGTTATTACTTTACAAGGGGGCTTTGCCCCGGTGGAGGAAGAGATCACGGTCGAACTGACGCAAGTGCACGGCGCGATTCCGCGCGACCTGCACGGCATGCATGTGCGCAACGGCCCCAATCGCCGCTTTGAGGCGCCGGGGCGTTACCACTGGTTTGACGGCGACGGCATGCTGCACGCCGTGCGCTTTGAAGGGGGCCGCGCTTACTACCAAAACCGTTGGATCCACACCCAAGGCCTGCACGAGGAAACCCAGGCTGGCCAAGCCCTATGGCAGGGCATTAAAGACCCTCCGCGCAAAGACCGGCCCGACATGCCGCTCAAAAATACCGCCAATACCGACGTCACCTACTTTGCCGGCCACTTGCTAGCGATGTGGTACCTGGGAGGCGATGCCTATCGCGTGCGTCCCGGTGACCTATCGACAGTCGACACCTTGGCACTAGACCCGCGCTTGGCTAATTTGCATATCTCGGCCCATTCCAAGGTCGACGAGCGCACCGGCGAATTCATCTTTTTTTGCTACGGCAAAGAGCCGCCCTATATGCACTACGGCGTGCTCGATAAAAGCGGCGTGCTTAAAACGCTGATCCCTGTGCCCCTGCCGGGCCCGCGCTTGCCGCATGACATGGCCATCACGCGTAACTACAGCGTGCTGCACGATTTGCCCCTGTTCCAAGACCCGGTAGCTGCGGCGGCTGGGCGGCACAAATTAGCGTTTTTTCCTGAACTGCCGTCGCGCTTTGGCGTGGTGCCGCGCCACGGCAGCACGCAAGATATCCGCTGGTTTGAAGCCAGCCCCACTTACATGTACCACGTCGCCAACGCATGGGAAGAGGACGACGGCCAAGGCGGTGTCGAAATTGTCATGACCGGTACGCCTTTTAAACCGCAGCGCGATAGCCGTGGTCAGCCCGATGCCAGCGGCCTGCCGCGCCTGATCGCGCAATTGGGTATTGACTGCATGTTGTATGAATGGCGCTTTAATTTGCGCACTGGCCAAACGCGCGAGCGCGTTTTGGACGATGTTCTGAACCAAGAATTTCCCATCATCAACAGCGCCCGCATGGGCGAACCCACGCGCTACACCTGGAATATCTTGATGGGTACCAGCGATCAGCCCGAAGACCCGCGCTTTTGCGGCATCGCCCGCCACGACCTGCAAACCGGCAGCTGCACCGCCTACCACGGTGGTATGCACCAGTGGCTGAGCGAACACAGCTTCGCGCCCAAAGACCAGCATGTCAATGAAGACGATGGCTACCTGGTCGGCTTTGTGTGGGACGCCAATGAAGCGCGCTCGTATGTGAGTATTTTTGATGCGGCCCATGTGGCCCAAGGCCCGGTCGCCCGTATTGCGCTACCCCAGCGCGTGCCCAATGGTTTCCATGCTACTTGGGTAAGCAACGAAAGGTTGGCGCGGGGTTGGTAAACAGCCTTTCTGCGCGCAATTTTCAGCGGTCCCTGGAGTCAAGTTCTGGGGCAGGCATCGCGCCCTCGGCAGAGGCGAGCTCCGCCTCGCCCAGATGCTCAAACGGCAAACCCTGTTTCACCAAAATCACCGTACAAGGCGCGGCCATGGCTACTTTGATCGGTACGGTCGCGATCAGGCGCTGCACTTTGAGGCCGTGGGTGGCGGCGCCCATCACGATCATATGGACCTGGTTGCCCACCGCATAGTCGATCAGGGCTTGCGCTACGTTTCCCGACTCCAACACATGGCAGCTGGTCTGATGACCCGGGTGGTTCAAGGCACGCGCCCATTCGTGCAGCCAGGCCAGGTAGCGCCGCTGCACGCTGGTTTCGCTCTGCGTATCGATGCTGGTATTGCTTAGGTTGTCGGGGATGACAGTGACGCAGGCCAGTCGGGCGCCCGGGCGTATGCCTAAGGAGCGCGCGGCCGCTTCGCGCAGCGAATACAAGGTCGCGTCGGATGCGTTTTCATAGGGCAGGGCCACCATCACGATGGGCACTTGGCTGATTTGCTCTGACACCAGCGGGCTAGGTTGGTAATGCATGCCGGCCGCCTTGAGCCAGCGCTTGGTGTGCGTCCAAAAACTGGTGGGCTTTGTGTTGCGCCCGCGTGCGCTCACCTTAATTTGCGCCGGGTGCGCTAGGTCAAAGGCCAGGTGCGCTGCCGAGGGGTAGCGCCGCGCAGCCTCGGGCTCCAAGCAGCGCATTACTATTTCTTGCAGCCAGGGCGGCAGCTCGGGCTGGTATTTGCGCGGCGGTATCGGGTCCACCCATAGGCGCTGGCGCACACCTGCGGGCGTGCGCGGGCTGCCAAAGGGCAAGTGGCCGGTACACAGTTGGTAGAGCATCACGCCGATGGCAAAGACATCGCTGCGCAAATCGCCGCGCACGCCCACCACTTGTTCGGGCGCAATCCAGGCCGGCGAACCGACGGCTTTGCGCAATTGCTCGGCCAGTAAGTCCGGGTAATGCGCGTGAAAGGACAGACCAAAGTCCAGCAAAAGCATGGGGCCTGCGGGCACCGCGAGATCAGCGCTGTCATGCAAAGCCGCGCTACTGCGCAAAAGCAAGTTGTCGGGTTTGAGGTCTAGGTGCACCGCATCCTGCCGGTGCAAAGCGTGGGCCGCTTGCGCCATGCCCATGCCCAGGCTGGCAATCGTCATAGCGTCGAGCGCGGCGTGGTGCTCCACCCAATGTTGCAATGTGCGGCCCTGTACATATTCCATCACCAAATACGGCACGCGCTGTAAATCGCCCGCTGCCACAAAGCGCGGTACATGCGGGCCGCTCAGGGCTTGCAAGATGTTGCACTCCAC
>CANJXV010000179.1 GCA_947478935.1 Comamonadaceae bacterium | reverse complement strand
GGGCGATTACATCGTGGTCGAGGCCGACGAGTCCGACGCCTCATTCCTGAATTTGCTGCCGGTGATGGCCGTGGTCACGAATATCGACGCCGACCATATGGAAACCTATGGCCACGACTTTGGCCGCTTACAACAAGCCTTTGTCGATTTTCTACATCGCATGCCGTTTTACGGTACCGCCGTGTTGTGTACCGATGACGCAGCGGTGCGCGCCATCGTGGACCAGGTAAATTGCCCAGTCACCAGCTATGGGACGAACGCTGACGCCCAAGTGCGCGCGCTCGATATCCAAGCAGTCAAGGGGCAAATGCATTTCCGGGTGCAAAGGCGCAACGGGGTCACCTTGCCGGACCTGGACATTGTGCTGAATCTGCCGGGCCGCCATAACGTGCTCAATGCGCTCTCGGCTATTGCTATTGCAGTGGAGCTCAACATCCCCGACGCAGCCGTGCAAAAAGCCTTGCGCGAATTCAAAGGCGTGGGCCGGCGTTTTCAGCGCTATGGCGACCACGGCCTGCCCGGCGGCGGCAGTGTCACGGTGGTGGACGATTACGGCCACCATCCGGTGGAAATGGCCGCGACGCTAGAAGCGGCACGCGGCGCCTTCCCCGGGCGGCGTCTGGTGCTTGCCTTTCAGCCACACCGCTATACCCGCACCCGCGATTGTTTTGAAGACTTTGTCAAAGTCATGGGCTTGGCCGATGTGGTCTTGCTGGCCGAGGTGTATTCCGCGGGCGAGGCGCCCATCGTGGCCGCCGACAGCCGCGCCCTGGCACGCGCGATGCGGGTACGTGGCAATACCGACCCGGTGTTTGTCGACGCCATCGGCGACATGGCCGCTACCGCGCTGCGCAATGCACAAGATGGCGATGTGCTCTTGTGCATGGGCGCAGGCTCTATTAGCGCGGTACCTGGACACATCGTGGCGCTATTGCAGCGTAAAGACACCCAGGAGGCTAGCGCATGAGCACAGCCACCTCCCTGCAAGCAAGCGCCATGGGCAAAGTCGCCGTGTTATTGGGCGGCAGCTCGGCTGAGCGAGAGATTTCTTTGCTCTCGGGCCAGGGCGTGCTTGCGGCCTTGCAATCACGCGGTGTCGATGCACACGCGTTTGACCCGCAGCAGCGCTCACTTTGGGAACTAAAAGACCATGGCTTTAGCCGTTGCTTTATCGCCCTGCATGGCCGCCATGGTGAAGACGGTACGGTGCAAGGCGCACTCGAATTAATGGGCATTCCCTACACCGGCTCGGGCGTGATGGCATCGAGCATCGCGGTGGACAAAGTCATGACCAAGCGCATCTGGCTGGCCCAGGGCCTTGCCACACCTGCTTACCGCGTGCTGGGGCCGCAGGCGCAAGGTGATGCACAGCAACTGCACGACCTGCACCTTGCACTGGGTTTGCCCTTTATTGTCAAGCCACCGCATGAGGGCTCGTCGATTGGTGTCAGCAAGGTAAGCGATGCAGCGCAGACCAAAGGAGCAGTCAGCCTAGCCGCGCGCTTTGACCGCGATGTGCTGTGCGAGGAATTTATCGGCGGCCTGGAATTGACCTGTCCCGTGATTGGCAGTGGCGCTGATGCCCGCGCACTGCCCATAGTGCGGATCGAGGCGCCTGAGGGCGCATACGACTACCAAAACAAATACTTCACCGACGTGGTCCGCTACCACTGCCCCAGTGGACTGCCGCCCGAGCAAGAACAAAGCATTCAGGCCTTGGTGCTAGCCTCTTATCGGGCGCTGGGTTGTCGTGGTTGGGGACGCGCCGATTTGATGCTGCGCGCCAGCGACGGCCACGCCTTTTTGTTGGAAATGAATACCTCCCCGGGCATGACTAGCCATTCGCTGGTGCCCATGTCTGCGCGCGCTGCTGGTATGTCGTATGAAGACCTGTGCCTGCAATTGCTGGCTAGCGCGGCGCTGGATGCGGACAGCACTAAAGGGCAAGCCGTATGAAACGCGACGAAGCCCCCGCCCTGGATGTACGCCTGATGAACGCAGCGGCCATCGCTTTGTTTGCAGTGTTCGTGCTGGCCTGCGCGATAGCGTTCACGCGCTGGGTGGCCGCGCATAAGGTGTTTGCATTCCAAGGTATCACGGTGATCGGTGATGTCAACCACTGTAACGCCGCCACTGTCCGCGCGCATGTGGTCTCGCGCGTGAAGGGCACATTTTTCAGCATGGACTTAAGTTCCACTCGCGATGCCTTTGAATCCATTCCCTGGGTGCGCAAAGCAGTGGTGCACCGCGACTTTCCCAACTACTTGCGCGTCAAGTTGCAGGAACACCAGGTGGTCGCGTACTGGGGTGATGAAAGCGAGCAGCGCTTGCTCAATAGCTACGGCGAAGTGTTTGATGCCAATACCGGCGAAGTGGAGCAATACGGGCTGCCGCGCCTCAACGGTCCGCAAAGTCAAAGCGCGCAGGTGCTGGCCGCCTACCGATTGATGGAGCCGCAATTCACCCTGCTCAACCTGACGATTGAATCCCTGGACTTAAGCGTGCAAGGCAGCTGGCGCATCACCCTGGCCGGTGGCGCCCTCATCGAAGCCGGGCGCGGCGACAGTGAAGAGCTAGCCAAGCGCACTCAGGCATTTTTAAAAACCCTCACGCGCGTAGTGGCCCGTTACAGCCGGCCTTTAAACGCTCTCGAATCAGCAGACCTGCGACACGAAAACGGTTATGCCATTCGCTTGCGCGGCGTCAGCACGCTAGCGACAACAACGTCTCCCACCCCATGATGAATAACACAACAGGTAACTAGCTATGGCTCGCGAATACAAAGACTTAGTCGTTGGACTGGACATCGGAACTGCCAAAGTGATGGCAGTGGTGGCCGAGGTGTTGCCCGACGGCAACCTGCGCCTGGCAGGTTTCGGCTCGGCGCCGAGCAGCGGCCTCAAGCGTGGCGTAGTGGTCAATATCGACGCCACAGTGCACAGCATTCAGCAAGCACTCAAAGAAGCCGAGCTGATGGCTGATTGCAAAATCACCCGCGTCTATACCGGCATCACCGGCAGTCATATCCGCGGCCTCAATTCCAGCGGCATGGTGGCTATCAAAGACCGCGAAGTGAGCCAGGCCGATGTCACCCGAGTGGTGGAAACCGCTAAGGCGATTCACATCTCTAGCGACCAGCGGCTGCTGTTGGTGGAGCCACAAGAATTTGTGATCGACGGCCAGGACGTGAAAGAGCCCATCGGCATGAGTGGCATGCGATTGGAAGCCAAGGTACATATTGTCACCGGCGCGCAAAGTGCCGCAGAAAACATCATCAAATGCGTGCGCCGCTGCGGCCTGGAAGTCGAACAACTCATGCTCAACCCGCTGGCCTCCAGCCTGTCGGTGCTAACCGAAGACGAGCGTGAATTGGGCGTAGCGCTGGTGGACATTGGTGCGGGTACCACCGATATTGCCATCTTCACCAACGGCGCCATCCGCCATACCGCCGTGATCCCGATTGCCGGCGATTTGATTACGAGTGACATCGCTATGGCGCTACGTACACCAACCAAAGACGCGGAAGAAATCAAAGTGGAAAGCGGCCATGCCAAGCAAGTGCTGGTGGACCCAGAAGTGCAAGTGGAAGTCCCCGGTCTGGGCGACCGTGGACCGCGCATGCTCAGCCGCCAAGCCCTGGCCGGTGTGATCGAGCCGCGCATCGAAGAAATTTTTGCCCTCGTCAACCAGGTGATGCGCGAATCTGGCTACGAAGAAGTGCTGTCCTCGGGCATTGTGCTCACCGGCGGCAGCTGCCTGATGCCCGGCATGGTGGAACTAGGCGAAGACATTTTTCTCAAACCGGTGCGCAGGGGCATTCCCCAATACGCCAACGCCTTGTCCGACATGGTGGCGCAGCCCCGCGCCGCTACCGTGATGGGCTTTTTGGAAGAGGCCCGTATCGCGCGCCTGCGCGGTATCAAAGTGGCCCAAAAAGGCGGCAGTGTCAAAAGCGCATTTGCCCAGATTCGTGATTTTTTTGCAGGAACTTTCTAAATGAAAACCTCCCCGCTCGCGCACCGCCGTCGTTGGTTCCACAGCGCTTCGCTCTACCTGTGGCTGGCGCGCGCCGGGCCGCCGCCCGACCCTGTTTTTTTCCCTGTCCCTTTCTCATTTTTCCGTATCGCCACATCTACATTAGGAGCCGCACATGACTATTGAACTCATCGAAGAAGAAATCTTCAACCAGGGAACCCTCATCAAAGTAATTGGCGTGGGCGGCGGCGGCGGTAATGCGGTCGAGTACATGATTCAATCGCATGTAACCGGTGTGGAATTCATCTGCGCCAACACCGATGCACAGGCACTGAACCGCAGCACTGCGCACCGCACGATTCAACTAGGTGAAACCGGCCTAGGTGCCGGCAGCCGTCCCCACAAAGGACGCGCAGCAGCCGAGTTGGCAGAAGCCGATATCCGTAACGCCATCGAAGGCGCCAATATGCTCTTTATCACCGCTGGCATGGGCGGCGGCACCGGCACCGGTGCGGCGCCCATCATCGCGCGGGTGGCCAAAGAAATGGGCATCTTGACGGTGGGTGTGGTGACCAAACCTTTCGAGTTTGAAGGCGGCCCCCGCATGAAAAATGCCGACGAAGGCCTGGCCGAGTTGGAAGCCAATGTCGATTCGCTGATCGTAGTGCTCAACGAAAAACTGCTGGAAGTGCTGGGAGACGATATCAGCCAGGACGAAGCTTTCGCCTATGCCAACGACGTGCTGAAAAACGCGGTCGGCGGCATTGCCGAGATCATTAATGTGCCCGGCCATGTGAACGTGGACTTTGAAGACGTGCGCACCGTCATGGGTGAGCCTGGCAAAGCGATGATGGGTACGGCTCTGGCCAAAGGCCCGGACCGCGCACGCATTGCCGCCGAGCAAGCCGTGGCCTGCCCGCTGCTTGAAGGCATCGACCTGTCTGGCGCCAAAGGCGTGCTGGTGCTGATCACCGCGGCTAAAGGCTCGCTCAAATTGAGCGAATCCAAGCTGGCAATGAACACCATCCGCGCCTATGCATCGCCCGAAGCGCATGTGATTTACGGTACCGCTTACGACGACTCGCTGGGCGAAGACGTGCGCGTCACGGTAGTGGCCACTGGCCTGAGCCGTCCGCGCCGCACCGCCCCTCCGTTACAAGTGCTGCGCACCGGCACTTACGACGCTGCCCCCTCGGCCATGGCCAACACCCATGCTGCGATGTCGGCTGGCACCATGCAACGCGGCATGGGCAATACCACCATGGCTTCGGCATCTGGCATGGGCAGCAGCACTGGCATCAGCGCTCCGGCGCAAACGGGCTCCTCCACTGACTACGGTACGCTCAGCACCCCCGCCGTCTGGCGCGGTAGCCGCACCACCGCAGCACAAAAGGTGGATGCGCTTTCTAGCGGCGGCATGGACGATTACGAAATCCCGGCCTTCCTGCGTAAGCAGGCGGATTGATTTTTCTATCGGTCATCCCCGTCTCTAAGTCAAAGCGGGCCAGGAGGGCGTATAGCCCCACTGGCCCGCTTTGAGCCGACCCGCTTTTACAATCGTCCAGTGTTGCAACAAAGAACCCTTAAATCCCTCACCCGCGCCGTTGGCGTGGGATTGCACAGCGGTCAGCGGGTAGAAATCACATTGCGACCGGCAGCGCCCGGCACGGG
>CANJXV010000178.1 GCA_947478935.1 Comamonadaceae bacterium | reverse complement strand
TGCCTTTTCTAAGGGCGGCCATAAAGGCTTTTTCATGGACAAGCCGCGGCGCGATGCGTCCAGTGGCTTGTGGCTGGTGCGCATGGCCCGACGGCTGGAAAATGCCAACGGTAGTTTTAGAGGCGCGGTAGTGGCCGACCTGGACCTAGCGCGTTTTGAGGCCGTGTTTATGCAAGTGCACTTGGACTATGCGCGCCCTGTGGCGATTTACCAAGCCGATGGCACTTTGATGGCCAGCTACCCGCATCGTGAAAACGACCTGGGTGCGCTAGCGCTGGAGCTGATGGGTACGCGCTTGCCCGCCGCGCAAGAGGGCGTACGCACCCTGGTGCACGAAAGTGGCGATGGCACGCGGCTGACGTTTGCTTTGGGCCGTCTGCCGGACTTTCCTTTGCTGCTAGGCGTATCGGACGACGAGAGTCAAAGCCTGGCCGCCTGGCGCGAGGTGGCGATTCCGATCGCACTGGCCGTGGCTGTGTTGTGTTTATTTACCGTATTTGTAGCGTCTTTTCTGATGCAAAAACTGCGCCGTAAAGAGTTGTTGGAAGCCGCTTTGAGCGATGCCCATCTGCGCTACCAACACACGGTGGAATCGGTGAAAGACGCCATAGTGGCGGTCGATAGCTACATGTGTATCCAGCTATTCAACCCAGCGGCCGAGGCCATGTTTGGCTATCCTGCGAAAGAGGTAATCGGTCAGCCGCTGACCCAGTTACTTCCCAAGCGATCCCGCGCGAACCACGATGCACAAATGGGCGCCTTCGCACACACTTCGGAAGGGCCACGCACCATGGCGGCGCAGCTGGAAATTTTTGGTCTGCGCAGTGATGGCACAGAGTTCCCGATCGAGTCCTCCATCTCTAAGACCGACATTGGTGGGCACATTCAAATGACGGCCGTACTGCGTGATGTGACAGCGCAGCGGCGCGCACGCAACGAACTCACGGCCATGAATCAGGAGCTGCGCGCCCTTTACGCTGGTCAGCAAACCGTGCGCGAAGAAGAGCGAACCCGCATCTCGCGTGAGTTACATGACGACCTAGGGCAACAGCTCACTGGACTCAAACTCAGCCTGGCTTGGCTATGTACGCGCGTCAAAGAAGGGCGTAGTGCAGAGCCGCAGAGCCTGGACGATATGCGCCGCATGCTCGATACCGCTATTGGCTCGGTACGCCGCATTTCGTCCGAGTTACGCCCGCAAATATTGGATGAGCTGGGCTTTGGGGACGCGGTCACCTGGCAAATCCGCGAATTTGCGCGCCACAGCGGTTTGCAATTGCATATGCATCTACCGGCGCAAGACCTAGTTAGCGACCCGGCACTGGCCACTGCCTTGTTTCGCATCGTGCAAGAGGCTTTGAATAACGTGGTGCGCCACGCGCAGGCGGGCAATGTCTGGGTCGATTTGCAAAGTGATGAAGCCGATTTGATCTTGCGCGTGCGCGATGATGGCAAAGGCATGGACGCTACATCAGGCCCCATCGGTATGGGCTTGAGCAGCATGCGCGAGCGGGCTCGCGCTGTGGGTGGCCGCTTGGAAATCGTCAGCGCGCCGGGCCAAGGTTGCAGCGTCACGCTGCGTTTGGCTTTGTCGGCGTTGCCTTGCACGCCTAGGCCCGTATTGCGCGAGGAGATGACCGTATGAGCCCCTGGCAAGTCCTGGTCGCTGACGACCACGCCATCATCCGTGATGGCTTGCGAAAAATTTTGGCTGATACCGACGACTTCGCGGTCGCGGGCGAGGCCGCTAACGGCAATGCCGCATTGCAAGCGGTGCGCCAGCGCGACTGGGCGCTGGTGATTCTGGACATTTCCATGCCGGGGCGCAACGGCCTGGAGTTGATCAAGCTGATACGCCAAGAGCGCCCACGGCTTCCTGTGCTGATTTTCAGCATGCACCATGAAGCGCAATATGCGGTGCGCGCCATACGCGCCGGTGCCTCGGGCTATTTGTCTAAAGAAAGCGATATGGATTTGCTGCTGCCAGCCTTACGCAAGCTGGTGGCCGGTGGTCGCTACATTAGCCCCAAAGTGGCCGAGCTCCTGGCCATGGATATGGCGCCGCACAGCGAAGACTTGCCCCATACCTCCCTGAGCGATCGAGAATTCGAGGTCTTTAGCCGCATTGTGCGCGGCACCAGCTTGACGGCGATTGCGCAGGAGCTTTCGCTAAGTATCAAAACCGTGAGCACCCACAAATCCAATCTGCTACACAAAATGCATTTGGCTGGGCAGGTCGATTTGGTGCGTTACGCCTTAGAGCACCAACTGCTGGACAATCAGCCGCACGACTAGGTCAGCCGACGAAGGCTTGAATTGGGCTGCTTAGCCCGCAGACGCCAGTCTGTACACCGACTTGGCCCGCAAGGTCTGCCATTCGCAGGGCGCGGAGATTCTTTGCTCGCAGCGTCTTCCAAAACTAGGACTATTCCTAGGTCTGCATTCATCACTCTCCGATAGCTATCGCTTGTACTCGCGCCCACACTTGCGCTTAAGCGTTTGAGGGCTCCGGTCCCTAAACAAGCCAAGTGGTTTTATCGATGAGGTACCAGTAATGCACACCATATTTTTATCCCGAACCCTGACTTCTCTGGCTGCTGTAGCCCTGAGCGGCCTGTTGGCAGGCGCCCACGCTGAGGTCGATGCCGAAGCCGCCAAAGCCCTAGCCCGTCAAAACAACTGCCTTAAATGCCACGCTATTGACAAAGACAAAGACGGCCCCGCTTACAACAAAGTGGCTGAGAAATACAAAGGCAAAGCCAACGCCGAGACGCGCCTGATCGAGCACATCATGTCCGGCGAAAAAGCCAAGTTCCCTGACGGCCACGAAGAGGAACACAAGATCGTCAAAACCTCTCCCCCCAAAGACATGGCCCAGATCAAAAACCTGGTGCAGTGGATTCTGGCGCAGTAAGCGCAAGCCCTTCTTACCTGACTCTTCGCTGGGAACTTCCATGAAAAATTTCTCCAAATTACTGGTGACTGGCGCCTTGCTGGCCAGCGTGTTTGCGGCACCCGCCTGGGCACAAGACAACCAACTGCCGGACCTGGCCGCTGGCGCGTCCAAGTCGGCACTGGCGCAGGAAGCGCTGAAAAAAGACGCGGTCTGCACCAAATGCCATGACGAAAGCGAAACCGCGCCGGTGCTCAGCCTCTACCAAACCAAGCACGGGGTGCGCGGCGATCCGCGTACACCCACGTGCCAGTCTTGCCATGGCGCCAGTGCCGACCACTTGAAGGGTGATACCAGCGGCAAGGGCCGTGTCGCGCCGGATCATGTATTCAAAAAAGGCGTGTATGCCGCATCCGGCGACAAAGACCGCGCGGAGCAATGCCTCAGTTGCCACAAAGGCGGCAAGCGCAACAACTGGGACGGTGGGCAACACCAAAACAACGGCGTGGCTTGCAATGACTGCCATGTGGTGCACCGGCCTAAAGACAAACTACAAGACAAAAAGACCCAGGCCGAGGTGTGCTACAGCTGCCATAAAGACCAGCGTGCTGATAGCAAAAAACTCTCGCACCACCCGATTGGTGAAGGCAAAGTGGGCTGCTCCGATTGCCATAACCCGCATGGCTCCAGCGGTCCCAAGTTACTCAAGAAAAACACGGTTACCGAGACCTGCTACCAGTGCCATGCAGAAAAGCGCGGCCCCTTTCTGTTCGAGCACCAGCCGGTGACCGAAGACTGCGCCAATTGCCACACGCCCCATGGCTCGAACATAGCGCCCTTGCTGAAATCCCGTGCGCCCTTCCTCTGCCAGGAGTGCCATGACGGCACCCACGCCAGTGGCACCCCGGCAGGCCCCAATACAGCGGGTCGCCAGGGTGGACTGTCCACTGTCGGCCCCACAGGCGCCACGATTTACCCCAGTAAAAACCTAGTGGGCAATGCCTGCATGAACTGCCACCGGCAGGTGCATGGCAGCAATAGCCCAGCGGGTGGTTACTTCCAACGCTAATTCAAGGGGATTTATTATGAAATCGCATAAAGAAATTTTCACCCTCAGCGCCATAGCTGGCGCCGTGCTGGCCACGTGCATGGCGCCTACCTTGACCTGGGCGCAGGACGAAAGTGCCGATGCGCTCACGCACCCCACCAACCGGCTCGAGATCGGCGTACAAGGGGCATCGCAGTCCTCTGCCAAGTTTGGCGAATACAACGGCATCAATACTTCAGGCCCTGGCCTGTATGGCAATTTCAACATTCGTGGGGGCGACGCTTATGGCGCGGGCGAAGGTACACAGCGCTGGGAAATCAAGGGCAGCGACGTGGGCACCGCTTCGGGCGAAATCGGGGCCAACATCAGCGACCAAGGCGCGTGGAGTTTTGGCCTTAACTACGATGAGTTACGCCATAGGTTGTCGGACAGCTACCAGACCCCTTACACCGGTGCAGCGGGCTCCAATACCTTCACGCTGCCGGGTTTTGGACTCGCCAGCAACACCACCACGCTGTCAACGGCGCAATTAGCGACCTACCACAAGGTTGATATCGACAGCACGCGCAAGAACACCTCAGTGATGGCAGGAATGGAAATCAATTCGCGGCTGGGCCTGAAGTTTGACTACAACCACCTAGAACAAACCGGCGCCAAGCTGATGGCTTTTGGATCGGCCGGTTTTGCCGCCTCGGGCACGGCACCTGCGGGCGAAGCGGTATCCATCTTGCCCAACCCCACCCAATACCAGACGGACACTTTCAATCTGGCGACGAACTGGACGGGTGAAAACGCTCATCTCAGCGCGACCTACTTCGGCTCATTTTTCCGGGATGGCTTTGACCGGGTGAACTTCACGACCTTTGCTACTGCGACCAATAGCCAGATTATGGGCACCGCGCCAGGCAATGATTTTCACCAACTGAGTTTGAGTGGCGGCTACAAACTGACACCGACTACCAAGCTCACTGGCTCGGTATCCACTGCGCGCAATACCCAAAACGATCCCTTCGTGGTGGATGCGTTTATGTTCGTCAATACTGGCACAGCGGCGGGCAATGCCAAAACGTCGCTGGACGGCATCGTGGTTACCCAACACGCCGATCTGAAGGTGACCGACCAAACCACCCGCGATTTGACGCTGTCTGCAGGCTACAAATACGACATCCGAGACAACCAAACTGCTTCTTCGATTTATAACTTCCAGGCTATTGGCGCCAATAACATTGCCTATTACCCCAACACCCCGCTCAGCTTCAAAAAGAACCAGGCGGAGTTGGCCGGTGATTACCGCATCGACAAGACCCAGCGGGTTCGCCTGGCTTACAACCGCGAAGACCTGGCACGCTGGTGCAACCAGTACGCCACCGGTGGAAGCAATTACCGGGCGGGCACCAATTGCGTAGTCGCCACCTCGAGCGCGGATGACAAACTCAGTGCAAGCTACCGGGCGCAGGCGACCGATGATTTGGCTACCAGTGTGGGCTACAGCTACAGCAAACGCACCACTATTTCCGACCCCAAGGCCATTGTCGCAATGATCGGCGTACGTGGCGGCGACGTGGACACCGCAGTGGGCACTATCAAAGGGCTCAACGGTGGTGACTACCAAGGCTTCTACCCCGCGTTTGATGGCAGCCGGACGCAGCAAATGGCCAAAACTGGCGTCAATTTTCAAGCCTCGGACAAGCTGAACCTAGGCATGGGCCTGCG
>CANJXV010000177.1 GCA_947478935.1 Comamonadaceae bacterium | reverse complement strand
CCTAGCGAGGCCACGCCCTCCTGGATACGCGCGCCGCCTGAGTCGTTCAGGCCGATGACCGGTGCGCCCACTTTCATGGCCTGGTCCATGATTTTGCAAATCTTCTCCGCATGCGATTCGCTCAATGCGCCACCAAACACCGTGAAGTCTTGGCTGAACACAAACACTAGGCGACCATTGATCATGCCGTAGCCAGTAACGACGCCATCGCCGGGGATTTTGTTGTCTTGCATTCCAAAGTCGGTGCAGCGGTGCTCAACAAACATGTCCCACTCTTCAAAGGTACCTTCGTCCAGCAACACTTCCAGGCGCTCGCGTGCCGTCAGCTTGCCTTTGCCGTGCTGCGCGCTGATGCGCTTTTCGCCACCACCCATGCGCGCCGCAGCGCGCTTGGCTTCGAGTTGCTCCAATATGTCTTGCATGCTTACTTCTCCGTGCTGGTAATCGGTTGCCCAAGGCTATTGCCATAGGCCTGTAAAAGTTGTCGCGCGGCAGTGGATGCAGCCAGCGAGCCAGCGGCTACTTGGGCGCTTAGGCCGGGCAACAAAGCGCCAACCGCCACCTCGGTTTTAAAGCTCAGTTTTAGGCCCGCGTCAATGCGTTCCCACATCCAGGCAAGCGCCTGGCTTTGGCGCCGCGCGGCAAAGCGGCCGCTGTCGGCTTGCAATTTGCGAAACGCGCTTACAGCCTCCCAAAAATGGCTAATGCCGGTACCCCGCAATGCGCTGATAGGCACCACCTGCGGGCTCCAGCCCATGCGCTCGGGGTTGCCGTGCAAGCCCAGCAGGCGCAATGCACTAGTGATCTGCGCTTGCGCGCGAGTGGCTGCATCCGGGTCGATATCGGCTTTGTTGATGACGACCAAATCAGCCAACTCCATTACGCCTTTTTTGATAGCTTGCAAATCGTCGCCGGCATTGGGCAGTTGCAAAAGGCAAAACATATCCGTCATGCCACTGACCGCGGTTTCGGATTGGCCTACGCCTACGGTTTCGACCAGTACCACGTCATAGCCTGCCGCTTCGCAGACCAACATGCATTCGCGGGTTTTTTCGGCCACGCCGCCCAAAGTGCCGCTGGCAGGGCTGGGGCGGATAAACGCTTGCGGGTGCACCGACAACTGCTCCATGCGCGTCTTGTCTCCCAAGATAGAACCGCCCGATACGCTGCTCGAAGGGTCAACCGCCAGTACCGCCACGCGGTGGCCTTGGGCAATCAAATGCAAACCCAGGGCTTCGATAAACGTCGATTTGCCCACGCCCGGCACACCGCTAATACCTAGGCGTATAGACTGGCCGGTGAAGGGCAACAAGGCCGTGAGCAAAGCATCCGCCTGCGCCCGATGGTCAGCGCGCGTGGACTCCAGCAGCGTGATCGCCTTGGCCATAGCGCGGCGCTGCACTGCGGGCGTGGCGCTGCGCAGTTCGGTTACGGACGGGGTCGTGTCAACAGCCATGGGCATCGCGTGCTTGGGGCTCCAGCTTCAGACCTGCAAAGACTTGCTGATCTGGTCCAACACGTCGCGCGCGCTGACGGGGATGGGGGTGCCGGGGCCGTAAATGCCTTTGACACCAGCGGCGTATAAAAAGTCGTAGTCCTGGCGCGGAATGACACCGCCCACAAACACGATGATGCCCTCGCCGCCTTGTTTTTTTAGCTCTTCAATGATGGCGGGCACCAGGGTTTTGTGGCCGGCTGCCAAGGTCGATACGCCCACAGCGTGCACATCGTTTTCGATGGCCTGGCGGGCGCATTCTTCGGGGGTTTGGAACAAGGGGCCGATGTCCACATCAAAGCCCAGGTCGGCAAACGCGGTGGCCACCACTTTGGCGCCCCGGTCGTGGCCGTCTTGGCCGAGCTTGGAGATCATCACACGCGGGCGCCGGCCTTGCGCATCGGCAAAGGCGGCTATATCGGCTTTGAGGGCGTTCCAGTATTCCATGGTGTCTCCGTGGCTGTGCTCGGCATCGTAGGCAGCGGCATACACGCCGGACACTTTATGCGTATCCGCGCGGTGGCGCCCAAATGCTTTTTCCAGTGCGTCGCTCACCTCGCCCACGGTGGCGCGCAAGCGCATAGCGGCGATGCTCAGTTCCAGCAAATTGCCTTCGTGCCCAGCCGCAAACGTCAACGCGTCTAGCGCCGCTTGCACCGCCGCTTGGTCGCGTCCGGCGCGCACCTGCTTGAGCCGTGCGATTTGGCCTTCACGCACCGCCACATTGTCAATATCGCGCGCCTCTATCGCGTCTTCGCTTTTGAGCTTGTATTTATTCACGCCCACGATCACGTCCTGGCCGCTGTCTATGCGCGCTTGTTTTTCGGCGGCCGCCGCTTCAATCTTCAGCTTGGCCCAACCGCTATCGACCGCCTTGACCATGCCGCCCATCAAGTCGACTTCTTCAATAATTTTCCAGGCTGCGTCAGCCATGTCTTGGGTCAGCTTTTCCATCAAGTAGCTACCAGCCCAGGGGTCTATGACGCTGGTGATGTGCGTCTCTTCTTGAATGATGAGCTGCGTGTTGCGCGCAATGCGCGAGGAGAACTCGGTGGGTAGCGCAATGGCTTCGTCAAAGCTATTGGTATGCAGGCTTTGCGTGCCGCCAAACACGGCCGCCATGGCCTCGATGGTGGTGCGCACCACGTTGTTATAGGGGTCTTGCTCGGTCAGGCTCCAGCCGCTGGTTTGGCAGTGGGTACGCAGCATCAAGCTCTTAGGCGATTGGGCGTTAAAGCCTTGCATGATGCGGCACCAGAGCAGGCGCGCGGCGCGCATCTTGGCCACTTCTAGATAGAAGTTCATGCCGATAGCCCAAAAAAATGACAAGCGGCCTGCAAATTCATCTACGTCCAGACCAGTAGCGATAGCAGTTTTGACGTATTCCTTGCCGTCGGCCAAAGTGAAAGCCAACTCCAAAGCCTGGTTGGCGCCGGCCTCTTGCATGTGGTAACCCGAAATGGAAATCGAGTTGAACTTGGGCATGTTTTTGGCCGTGTAGCCAATGATGTCGCCGATGATGCGCATGCTAGGTGCAGGCGGGTAGATATAGGTGTTGCGCACCATGAACTCTTTGAGGATGTCGTTTTGTATGGTGCCGCTCAGCTGGGCCTGCGCCACGCCCTGCTCTTCGGCGGCCACGATGTAGCCGGCCAGCACCGGCAGTACTGCGCCGTTCATGGTCATGGACACGCTGACTGTGTCCAGCGGAATCTGATCAAACAAAATCTTCATGTCCTCCACCGAGTCGATGGCGACGCCGGCCTTGCCCACGTCGCCGGTTACGCGCGGGTGGTCCGAGTCATAGCCTCGGTGCGTCGCCAAGTCAAAAGCGACCGACACGCCCTGCCCCCCAGCGGCCAGCGCCTGGCGATAAAAAGCATTGCTTTCTTCCGCGGTAGAAAAACCGGCGTATTGGCGGATGGTCCAGGGGCGCACTGCATACATGGTGGCTTGCGGGCCGCGCACATAGGGCGCAAAACCGGGCAGCGTGTTGGCATAGGGCAAGTGCGCCGTGTCCGCTGCGGTGTAGAGCGGCTTGACGACGATGCCGTCCGGCGTGGTCCAGTTCAGCGCATCCACATTGCCGCCAGGCGCAGACTTGGCGGCGGCGCGCAGCCAGGCGGCGTGGTCGCCCTGCTCAAAATTGGGCCAGGCGGCTGACTGCGGGGACGGGGATGAGGGCGGCTTGGAGCTCATGGCACGGGCTTTCGAATCAAGATTTTGGCGGTTGGCGCATTCTATCATTCATAATTATTAATTCAAAACTGAATTAGGGCTTACAATTTCAGCCATGCAAAGCCTGACCTTGACCCCGCGCGCGCTCTACCAAGAGGTAGCGGAGTTGCTGCGCGAGCGCATTTTTTCCAACACTTTGCCGCCGGGCAGTTGGATCGACGAAATGGCGCTGGCTGAGGAATACGGCATCAGCCGCACCCCCTTGCGCGAGGCCATTAAGGTGCTGGCCACCGAAGGCTTGGTGACCATGAAAGTGCGGCGCGGCGCTTATGTCACGGAGGTCAATGCCAAAGACCAGACGGATGTGTACCACCTGCTCTCGCTACTCGAATCCGACGCGGCCGGCGTGGTGGCCCAACGCGCCACCCCCGCGCAGTTGCAAGACTTACAAGCCTTGCACACCGAGTTGGCAGCTGCTGTGCACTCCACCGACCGGTTTTTTGAAGTGAATGAGCGCTTTCACATGCGCCTCTTAGAAATTGCCGACAACCGCTGGCGCGACCAGTTGTGCGCGGACTTACGCAAAGTGATGAAGCTCAACCGCCACAACTCCTTGCTCAAAAACGGGCGCGTGGCCGAATCACTGCGCGAACACCAGGCCTTGATGGACGCGCTGCTTGCGCGCGACCAGCAGCTCAGTGCGCAGCGCATGCGCGAGCACTTTGCCAACGGGCTGGAGGCAGCGGGTTGATGGCTGCCGCCGCGGGCCGTACCGCTCCAGTGAGACTAAGTACATTCCGCTGTACATCGAAGGCGCACTAATGGCAATGCATGCAGTCCAAACTACGCACCTGCTGTACTTACACGGCTTTCGCTCCTCCCCCGCGTCCGGCAAAGCGCGCCTGATGGCGCAGGCCTTGGCACAGCGCCATCCACAAGTGCATTGGTGCTGCCCCCAACTACCACCCTCACCGCGCCAAGCGGCCCACGACATGTTGCGCCTGATAGGCGATTGGCCACGAGACACTATGGCCGTGGTCGGCTCGTCGCTTGGCGGGTTTTATGCGTCTTGGGTGGCACGACAAACCGGCTGCCCAAGCGTCTTGCTAAACCCGGCGGTATTTCCGACGCGTGACCTGGCAAAACACATTGGCGAGCAAAGCCAATGGCATGCGCCGCACGAGCGCTTTTATTTTCAGGAAAGCTACATCGCCGAACTGCAAGCCATGGCCAGCGAAGGCACGCACGCGCCCGGCCCGGAAATGGCGCTGATTTCGCAACGCGACGAAGTGCTGGATTGGCGGGAAATGCAAGCGCGATATCCCAAGGCTACGCGCATCCTGCTGCCCGAAGGCGACCACGCGATCAGCGACTTTGCGTTGCATGTGGATGGGGTGTTGGGGTTTTTGGAGTTGGTGTAGCGTGCTCAGCTCACTAAAGAACGCTTGGCTAGGGTTGGGCCAGCTCGCGCAGGATGTTTTGGTGGCGTTGGGCTAACGTAATGAGTGTGCGCGCCGCGCCGGAGGGTTGCTTTCGCCCTTGCTCCCAGCCTTGCAAGGTACGTACGGAAACACCCAGCAGCTTAGCAAACGCGGTTTGCGACAGGCCGGAGTTTCTGCGCGCAGCAATCACAGGCGAATACACCACCCGACCCTCGCCGCGCTTCATTTGTCGCACTGATTCCAGAAGTTCGGCCTCAAGATCCCGGCTTGCCTCCCAGACTTCAATTTCTGCATCGGTCATTGGCGATTTCGTTTTAGCTATTGCTTGTTTAGTGGTCAAAGGCATCCCGTAACTCCTTCAAAGTGTTCGCTTTGAGCGTCTCCAAGTGGCTCTTGGCGTGAATAAACAACAACACCAATTCACCAGCCTGGCTGCGTGCGAAATAAACCACGCGCACCCCGTCAGACTTGCCGACACCGGCACGACTCCATCGCAATTTGCGCACCCCGCCCGTGCCGGGGACCACGACGCCTTCATTTGGATGTGCAGCGAT
>CANJXV010000176.1 GCA_947478935.1 Comamonadaceae bacterium | reverse complement strand
GCGCCCTACCTGGACGCGCTGGACCGCATGCTCGATTTAGTGCAGGCAATTGAAGCGGCGGGTATCACCTTGGAACACATCGATTTCGGCGGCGGCTTGGGCATTCAGTACCAAAACGAAGCGCCACCGACTGCCGATGCGCTATGGGCCAAGTTACTGCTAAAAATCGATGCGCGTGGCTTGGGCGAGCACACCTTGATGATCGAACCGGGCCGCTCTTTAGTCGGTAACGCCGGGGTGTGCCTCACCGAGGTCTTGTATCTCAAGCCCGGCGAGCAAAAAAACTTCTGCATTGTGGATGCGGCGATGAACGACTTACCCCGCCCCGCCATGTACCAGGCCTACCATTCCATTGTTTCTCTGGCGCAAGAACAAAGCTCGGTCCAGGCCACGGTGTACGACGTGGTTGGCCCAGTGTGCGAAAGCGGCGATTGGATTGGCCGGGACCGCGCGCTAACGGTGCAGCCCGGCGAGCGGCTGGCGGTAATGTCCGCTGGAGCGTATTGCATGAGCATGGCTAGTAACTACAACACCCGCGCCCGCGCCGCCGAGGTCTTGGTGGACGGAAACCGCGCCACGGTCATACGCCAGCGGGAGTCGATTGCGGACTTGTTCAGGGGCGAGCGCCTCGCTGAGTAAAAAACCGACGTAAACGCCAGGCCAGCAATAGGCCAACAATGGCGGCATAAAGCGCCACCTGGTCAAAGTTGCGCTTGCCCGCTCGCATCCAGAAAAAATGCAGTATGGCAAGCACGGCAATCCCATACACCGCCCGGTGCAAGTTACGCCAGCGCGCTGCGCCTAGCCAGCGGATCGCGGCATTGAAAGACGTTAGCGCTAAGGGCAGCAAAAGCATCAAAGCCAGAAGGCCCACCAAAATAAACGGGCGCTTGGGAATATCTAGCAAGATGTCCTCCCACTGCCCGCTTTGGTCCAGCCAGACGTAAGCGACAAAATGTACCAACGCATAAAAAAATACAAACAGCCCAAGCATGCGGCGCAACCGCGCCAGCGCTGTCCAGCCGGTAATCTCGCGCAAGGGACTCACTAGCAGGAGTACGCAGAGCATCCGCAGTGTCCACAGGCCGGTGCCACGCAAAAGGGCTTCTGCGGGATTGGCGCCCAGCGCGTCGTGCAGCAAGGCAAACAACAAGTAGCCCAGCGGCGCTAAGGCCAGCACAAAAATAAAAGGTTTGGCGAAGCGCCAAGCCAGGACGCGCTGCATCAGGGCGGTCAACACCGGCGTTCAGTAGAACTTTTTCAAATCCAGGCCGGCGTACAGCTGGCCTACTTGCGCCTCGTAGCCGTTGAACATCAAGGTCTTGCGCTTTTTGCCAAAAATGCCGTCTTCGCCTAAGCGCCGCTCGGTAGCCTGGCTCCACCGCGGGTGGTCTACCTCGGGGTTGACGTTGGAGAAAAATCCATATTCCTGCGGCGCTGCCTTGTTCCAGGCGGTGGCCGGTTGGCGCTCGCTAAAGCGGATTTTGACTATGCTCTTGGCACTTTTGAATCCGTATTTCCAAGGCACCACCAAACGCAGTGGCGCGCCGTTTTGGTTGGGCAGTATTTCGCCATACATACCAAAAGCCAGCAGTGTCAGCGGATGCATGGCCTCGTCCATGCGCAAGCCTTCGGTGTAGGGCCAGTCCAGCATGCGGCCACCTACAAAAGGCATGGTTTTGGGGTCGGCCAGGGTCACAAACTCCACATATTTGGCGCTGCCCAAAGGTTCCACCCGCTTGATGAGCTCAGCAAGCGAGTAGCCCACCCACGGGATGACCATGGACCAGCCTTCGACACAGCGCAGCCGGTAAATCCGCTCTTCCATAGGGCTCAAGGCCAGCAAATCTTCCAATGCCCAGCGCCCGGGTTTTTTCACCAAGCCCTCGATTTCCACCGACCAGGGCGTGGTTTTCAGAGTGTGGGCATTGGCAGCGGGGTCGGATTTGTCGGTGCCGAATTCGTAAAAATTGTTGTAGCCGGACGCGTCTTTGTAAGCTGTCGGCTTGTCCATAGCCTGCGCACCGGCCAGGGCACTGGGTTTGGACGGCAATGGCGCCAGTTTGCCGGGCCTTTGGGTCGGCGCAAGCACTTGCGCGGAACCCAAGGCGGGCAGGCTGCCGATAGCAAGCGCTCCAGCGCCCGAGAGCATGCGCTGCAGGGCGCCACGGCGGCCTTCTACTAAGTCGCGGGGGGTGATGTCTGAAGTTCGAGGATTCACTGGGGCTACAGGCAAAAAATCATGCCGTTACAAGCACCCCGCAGAAGCTACGCACCGGAAAACGGCGCGTTTAACGCAGACCGGCGACGTAGTCCGCAAGGGCTTTGATTTCGCGGTCATTGAGCTTGGCTGCAATCTGGTTCATTTGCAAGCTGTTTTTGCGCACACCGTCGCGCAAGGCCGTCAATTGCGCAGCGGCATATTCCGCATGCTGGCCGCCAATACGGGGGTACTGCGCGGGGATGCCAGCGCCATTGGGGCTGTGGCAACCCGCACAAGCGGGCACTTGGCGATCGGCAATGCCGCCACGGTAAATACGTTCACCCAGTGCTACCGCTTCTTTGTCCTTCGCAAAACCGGGTTTGGCCGCTTTGCTCGCGAGCCAGAAAGAAATATTGCGCATATCGTCTTCGGACAAAGCGCTAGCAAAACCCATCATGATGGCATTGGCACGCTTACCAGATTTGAATTCTTGCAGTTGCTTCACCAAATACTGGGGATGCTGCTGGGCTAGTTTGGGAAAAGTCGGGGTACCCGAATTGCCATCGGCCCCATGGCAGGCTGCGCAGACTGCGCCATAGCTGGCTTCGCCTTTTGCCAGATCGGGTTGGGCAGCTTTTGCAGGCTCCGCGGTGTTGGCCGAGGCGCAAAACGGGCTGGCGAGCATGGCTGCGACGAGAAACAGTGGGGCAAACGACTTCATGATGCTATGGCTCTTATGTAGGGCAAAAACACGTCCATTCTACAATGCGGCACAGGGCCTGCCCGCCATAACAACCATAAGCACATGACCACCCCAAGCCCTTCCACGCCCACTCAGCCTACCAGCGCCACCGTCGCCCCAAAAAGCGCGGTTCTGCAAGCGATGGGCTGGCTGCACACGGCGCGCTTTTTGACGACCGCCCCCCAATTGCATTTTTTGCCGGAGTTGGACGTCCCGGAAATAGCCTTTGTTGGGCGCTCCAATGCCGGTAAATCTACCTGCATCAACACCTTAACCCAGCAAAAACAACTGGCTTTTGCCTCCAAGCGTCCCGGACGCACCCAGCACATCAACCTGTTTGCCCTCGGCAAACAAGGCTTGATGGACGCGGTGCTGACCGATTTACCCGGCTACGGCTATGCGGCCGTGCCCAAACAGGACAAGATCCGCTGGCAGCAGGTCATGGCCAATTACCTAGTCAGCCGCAAAAACCTGCAAGCTATCGTACTGATGTGCGATCCGCGCCATGGCATGACCGAGCTGGACGAAATATTGCTCGACGTCATCCGCCCCCGGGTGGAGGAAGGTTTGAAGTTTTTGGTGGTACTGACCAAGGCTGACAAACTGACCCGTAGCGAGGGCGCTAAAGCCCTGTCCATTACGCGGCTACAGGCGGGTGGCGGCGAAGTGCGGCTTTTTTCCGCCACGAAGCGCACGGGGCTGGAAGATGTGGCGACTCTTTTATGGGATTGGGCCCACCCGGCTGGCATGGCACCCCTTGCAGCTGAACCGGTCGCTTTATAGAAGCGCTCTCGCGCTTTGCGCAAATACCCCTGGCAGCAGGGGAGGTCCAGCGCCGCTTTGTACCCTGAAGATTGTTAGCTGAAATGTCGCGTTCGCCAGCCCACTTGGGCACCTATGCGGACGAAATGGCGCACTGTTCGCGCAATCGGGCACCTGCCGGCGTTCTTTGCAGGGGCCTTGGTCCTGGCTTATCCATACATGGAAGACGCTCTTGGCGGGCGGGTTTTGAAACGTTTATGAACCCAGTAGTACTGCGCCGGATCCTGGTCAAGGGCTTCTTCAATCGTGCGGTTCATGCGCAAGGTATCGGCTTGCAAATCCTCCGTTGGGAAATCCGTCCAGGCTGCGCTCAAACGAATCTCGTAACCACCGGGAACCAGGCGGCTTACCAAGGTGCAGACGCGCGCGCGCCCGAGCTTGGCAAATCGCGAAAGCCCCGGAACAGTAGCGGCAGGAACGCCATAAAAAGGCACCCAGAACGCGCCCTCTGCACCGAAATCCATATCCGGCGACAAATGCAGTCGGATGCCTTTGCGCAGGCTGCGCAGCACCGGCTGCGGGCCATGTTTGCGGGCTATGGAATCCAATTTACCGGAGCGGTTACGTCCTTGCACCATCCATTCTTCCGCCCAGGCATTGGTCAAGGGCACGTAAATACAGGCCAGGCTGATCTGCTCCAATTCGGTAAGCGCGACGCCGCCAACGTCTAAACCCACCATGTGCGGCGCCAAAAATATCAAGGGCCCAGGATCGTCCAATTCGGCCAATGCACCTTCGAAGCGAATGCGCTTGCGCAGCAGTGGCACCGGCCCATGCCACAACCAGGAGCGGTCCAGCAAGGACTGCGCAAAAAGCCGGAAGTGCCGTCGCGCGATAGTGTTTCGTTGTGCCGTATCCAAATGTTTGAAGCAGGCTGCAAGATTGGCCTGCACGATGCCGCGCCGATATCGCGCGCAGACATACAACACCATACCCAAGGCACTGCCGAATCCGCGCAGTAAGGGTAGCGGCAGGTATGCCAGCAGTCGCATGAAAAGTACCAGCGGGTTCACCGAGGATGCTCCTGGCGCGGCTGCTTGTAGCGCTCATAGCCCCATAAATACTGGGATGGGCGTTGACGCACCAAGCCCTCCATAGCGCTGTTGATGTGGGCAACCATGGACTCCAGATTGGCTTGCATATCCACCTCCAGCTTGCGCGCATGGATGCGATAACCACGCCCCAAGGGCAAGCGCTCGCCCCAAGCGACCACCACATCAGCCCCGGTTTGCAAAACCAGTTTGCCAGCCAGCGTCATGGTGTAAGCCGGGCGGCCCCAGGCCGGCGACCAGATACCCATACCCAGCGGCGGTACCTGGTCCGGCAAAAGGCCAACAGCCTCCCCCTTGCGCAAAGCCTTGAGCAATTTACGCACGCCCTGCAAATTGGTGGGCACCGTCAGCATGCCCTGACGGCTGCGTGAGGCTTGCAACATGGACGCCAGCCAGGCCTGGCGGGCCGGGCGGTAGAGCACCGTCATAGGCCCATAGCGTGCGCCGAACAGCGCTGCCGCAGAGGGCGCAGTCACTTCAAAACAACCTAAATGCGGCGTTAAAAAAATCACACCGCGCCCGCTGGCATAAGCCGCTTGCACCACCTCTTGCCCGTCCCATTGCACTGGCACCGGCGCGCCAAACCACAAGCGAGGTGATTCCAGCACGCTGCAACCGGCCTGTCCTATAGCGCCCAAACGAACGCGCCAGCCAAAACCGGCCTGCTGTATGTGCGTGTGAAAACGCTGGCGGTAATCCCTCGAAAAAAAATAGCTGAGATAGCCCAGCAGCCAACCGGCACCATGCAACAGCCACAAGGGGCAGCGCGAGAGCAGGCGTATCAAAATGAACATAGGGCTTTGATAGAATGAAACCGTCGCCGAGTTAAACGAGCAACTTGCAGGGCGACGACACGATCAACCGGTGT
>CANJXV010000175.1 GCA_947478935.1 Comamonadaceae bacterium | reverse complement strand
TTACTCACCAGATAAAAGTACCAGCGCTGCGGCATATTGCGCAAGAACTTCATCCACACGGTAAAGCGACGCGGGAAATGGATTTCAAATTGACCGCGCGCCCAACCGCGCAACATGGCATCGGCAGCTTGTTCGGGGCTGATCAAAGCGGGCATAGCAAAACTATTTTTCGCAGTCAAGGGGGTTTGCACAAAGCCGGGGTTCACCACGGATACGGCAATACCGTCGGCTTGTAAGTCCAGGTATAAATTTTCAGCCAAGTTGATCATGGCGGCCTTGGTCGGGCCATAGGCCAGGCTGTTGGGCAGCCCACGGTAGCCCGCCACACTGGCGACCAAGCTGATATGGCCCTTGCCTCGTGCGCGCATAGCGGGTAACACTGCTTGCAAGACGTTGAGCGCGCCCTGGTAATTCACCTCCCAATGGCGGCGCATTTCGTCTAAGTCCATGGTCTGCGCGCGCATCGGTTGGTAGTGGCCGGCGCAGTACAGCACCATGGCCGGAGCACTGTTCGGCCAGCGCTGCTGCGCCACTTGCGCTACCGCTTGCGCGTCGCTGCAATCGAGCACCTGCGCGGCGCTGCCCGTATGGGTTTGCACAAATTCGTGTAAGGCCTGCGCATTGCGTGCCGACACAGTGACCAAGGCGCCTTGCGCGTGCAGCGCGGCAGCCGTGGCGCGGCCTATGCCGCTGCTGGCCCCCAGTATCCACACCGACTGGCCACGCCAATCCCGCAAGGGCGGGTTTAAAGGCTGCATCCAGGCCATGGCTTAGCGCTTGTAAAAGCTGAGCGTGACCTCACCCAGCGGCAGGCCAAACTTGCGCATGCGGGCTTTGTTGAGCATCACGCGCTCATCGACCAGGTACATCCAGTCGTCGAATTGCACTTCATAGATTTTCCCGTCCACCGGTAGCGCCAGCGTGTATTGCCATTGGAAGGCATTGCCCTGGGTGCGGCCCTGGGCGGTGCCCACGACGTCATCGGCGCGACCGGTGTAGCTGCCGTCCGGTCCGGCGGTCAGGCGCCAGATGCGCTTTTGCTTGGTGCCGTCGGAATAGGTGAAGTCCTCGTCCAACACGCCTTCGTTTCCGTGCCAGGTGCAGACCATCACCACCTTGAAACGCTTGACCACGGTGCCGGTGTAGTCGGTAAACACGCCATAGGCGTCTAAGGTGCCGTTAAAGTACTGGCGCAGATCTAGCGCCGGTTTTTCCTGGGCGTAGGTCTCTATTTTTTGCGCAGCGCAACCGCCCAAGGCCAAGACCGTACCGGTGGCCAGGGTCAGCGCAAATAAGCGTCGTCGATTCATGGTGTTTTCCTGATGAATAAAAAATACAAGAGTGCCGCAGCGGCGAGTTTCAAAATGCAAGGCAGCACGCAATACGCCCATGTGATGCTGCGCAAGGCCTCTTCGCTGCGGCTACCAGGTTCATAGCCGGCATACGACAGCAAAGGCAGGGTCAGGCCCGCGGCCAGCGCCAAGTTAAGCTTGGCGGCCATATTCCACCAACCCCAATAAATACCGCTATCGCGCCCTGGCTCGGGCTGGCTGCTGATTAGGCCTGCCAGCATGGCGCCAGGAACCGTGAGGTCTGCGGCCATACACAAACCAGAAAGTAGGCAAATAGCAATAAAGGGCAGGCTGTCACCGCTTTCCAATTGCCCGGCCCATGCAAACACCGCCACCGACAAGGCCATGGACGCTAGCCACAGCGCTTGCAAACCCCAGCGGGCCACCAAACGCGAGACTGGCGCCATGGCCAGCGCAGCGGCCAGGAAATAGCTGGCTAAAAACCAAGGCTCCATGGACGCAGGCGCCTGCAGCCGGTCCTGTACAAAAAACAAAATCAAGGTGGCGGGTAATGCGCTGGCGATGCCATTGGCCAGAAACACCGCCAGCAAAGCGCGAAACGGCTTGTAGTACAAGGGCGCGAATACACGCAAGCCAATACCTTGCTCCACAGACGCGGGCGCTGGGGCCAGCACAGGTGCAGGCGCTGCCGTCCAAGCAATCCAACCCAAGCCCAAAGCCAGGCACAAGATGGCGGCCGTAACCGGCAAACCAAAGGCCAGCGGCGCCATCGAAGCCAAGATGACGCCAGCCAGCCCCAGGCCTTCGCGCCAGGACACGATGCGGCTGCGCAAGGGCGCATCGCCGCCGAGCAAAGCGCCCCAGGACTGTTGCACCAAAGTCAGCGCGCTATAGCCCAAGTAGCAGACCAGCAAAGCGCCAGCGGCCCAGACCAGCAAAGCGCCGTGCTCGCGCACCGGTGGAAAAAATAAGGCAATAAAACCGCCCGCCAGCAACAGGGCCGCCAGCGCTGCAAAGCGCAATACATGCGCTTGCGAGCGGGCAAATAAGCGGTCCACCCACCGACCCAGCAAAGGGTCAATCACGGCATCGGCCACCCGCGCCAGCAGCAGCAAAGCGCCCAGACTCGCCAGCGGCAGGCCAAAGCTCCGGGCGTAGTAATTGGGCAGGAACACATACAGCGGCAGGGCCACAAAGGCCAGCGGCAAAGCCATCAGGCCATAACGCAAGCCTTGCGGCCAGCGAAATTCGGGCAGTGCTGCGCTGCTTGCCATTTAGCTACCCAGGCCCAGTAACTGGGCGCGCAAACGAGGTTCCTGCGTCCCGGGGCTGAGCCAAATCGCAAAAAAACTTTGGCTTAGCAAGGGGTCGTCAATCACCTTGTGCAACTGCCCGTTGAAGTACAAGCGCAAGCCCTTATCGGGCAGATGCATGCCGGTTAGCCGGTCGCCAGGTTTGACGTCGGGGAATGCTCCTATGAGCGCTTGTCGCCACTGCGCTTGCCGCGCGCCGGGCTGCGCTTCCAAGGCCTGCATTTGTTTGAGCGAAGTGTCAGCCAAGGTGCTGCCGCTAATGGTGCGCGCATAGCGTATCTCTAACGCAAACGCATGCGCGCCAAAGCGCTCGGGCACAAACTGTGGCGCGGTCCACAGGTTGACGTCATACACCGTGATACCTAACCAACGCAAGCGACCACTGCCAGCCAGCACTGGCTTTTCCAATTCGCGCGTCAGCTCCATCGGCGGCGCCGCAGTGCTGCTGGCTTGCACGCCGCCGCAAGCACACAGCCATGCCAAGCACAGCGCCGCCAAGGCCTGTGCCCAGGCATGCAGTGGCGTTTTAAGCTGCGGCATGGGGTTTTTGCAAGGTGTACTGCACGACATCGATGTTGTCTTCCATAAAGGCCGCTTCGCAGTAGCACAAATAGAACTCCCAAATGTGCATGAAGCGCTGGTCAAAGCCCAGCGCCAGGACCTGGTCCCGCTGCGCTAAAAAGGCTTCGCGCCAGCGCTGTAGGGTCTGCGCATAGTCGTGGCCGAAAGCGTGCTCTTGCACCACTTCCAAGCCTGCCGCACGGGCCTGCGCTTTGAACTCCGATGGGCTGGGCAGACAGCCACCGGGGAAGATATATTGTTGGATAAAGTCAGTGGACTCTAGGTAGCGCTCGAACAATGCATCGGCAATCACAATGCTTTGGATGCAGGCCTTGCCGCCGGGCTTGAGCATGCGCGCCACGGTGGCGAAATACGTAGGCCAAAAGCCCTGCCCTACCGCCTCGATCATTTCAATCGAGCACACCGCGTCATACGGCCCATCCTGGATATCGCGGTAGTCCTGCAAGCGCAAGTCGGCCTGTGCTGCCACGCCTTGGCGCTGCATGCGTGCATGCGCGAAATCCAGCTGCTCGGTGCTGAGGGTGACACCGGTGACGTGCGCTCCGTGTTCCATCGTCGCCATTTCAGCCAGCGCGCCCCATCCGCAACCTATTTCCAGTACGCGGGAGCCCAGTTTCAGGTCCACTTGCTGCAAAGCGCGGCGCACTTTGGCGTTTTGGGCTTGCGACAAACTTTGTGTTACGTCGCCGCCAAACAAGGCCGACGAATAGTTCATGGTCGGGTCTAACCACAGCGCATAAAAATCATTGCCCAGGTCGTAATGGGCGTGGATGTTTTTCTTGCTGTTGCTACGCGTATTGCGTTGAAGCACGTGCTTGATGCGGTAGGCCAGACGCCCCAGCCAACTTCCAAAAATCACGCGGTCCACTTCGGCCCGGTTTTGCACCAGCACGCGCAATAAACCAGTCAAGTCCGGCGTCGTCCAGTCGCCGTCGATAAAACTTTCGGCAAAGCCGATGTCGCCAGATTTGAGCGCACCGGTAAACGCGTTCCAGTTGTTAAGGTGCAGCGTGGCATGCGGGCTGGCGCTCTCGCCAAAGCGCTGTACGCTGCCGTCGGGCAAATGCAGCGTCAGGCTACCGTGGCGGATTTTTTGCAGCAATTGCAAAACCGTGCGCGCTGCGGCGGGCGGGCGCTGGGCGGCTTTGTCAGCGCTGTATTTGGCAGTGGTTGGGTTCATAGGGAATACATACAACTAGCGACTGACAAAGGTCTCAGGCGCAGGGGGTTGACGGAAAAACGGGACGCGCTTGAGCGATAGGCGCAGCGCCTGCCAATGAATGCGCCAGACCACGGCAAAAGTCAACAGCGGATAACGCCACAAAGCATGGCGTGCTGCCTGCGCGCTAAAGGGCTGCAATTGCCCGCTAACACTGGTTTGAATCAATGGGCCACGCACATCGTCATAGTCCACGCGGGCCACGGTGCGGTCGCTCTGGGCGTTGACCATAAAGCGAAAGCGATACTGCCCTTGCACCGGGCAAAACGGCGACACATGAAACACCTTGTCCGCATGCTGCTCTACGCCAAAGCGCGCTTGCGAGAGCAAATAACAATGCCGCTCGCCAAAGGTGTTGTTCACTTCCACCAGCACGGCGCGCAAGCTGCCATCGGCGCGGTGGCAATACCAAAAACTGACGGGCTTGAAAGTAAAGCCCAACACGCGCGGGTAGCAGTGGAGCCAGATCTCGCCGTCCGCGTCGGTGATGCCTTCGCTGTGCAGCAATTCCTCTAACCAAGCCAGCGCGCCGCCTTGCTGCGGGCCACGTCCATCGCCATGGTCGCTATCGAAAAAGCTAATTGCTGCGCGGCGGTTTAGGGGCAAGGCCCCAGGGGCAGTTTGCAAGCTGCGCATGGGCAGCATCAAAAAATAAGTTGCGTAAGCAAAAGCATGGTGCTTGGGCGCAAGCCGGGTGTGGCGCACCTGGCCAAAACCGATCATTGCTTGCGCCGCTGCCATGCTTATGCGCCTTGGGCCAGTAAAGTCTTTAGTGCATCGGCCACGGCCAAGCCGGATTTGAGGCCGTCTTCATGAAAGCCATAGCCCGTCCAGGCGCCACAAAAATACGTGTGGCGCCCGCCCTGGATGGCGGGTAAGCGCTTTTGCGCCTCGGTGGCGGCCAGGTCAAACACCGGGTGCGCGTAGTCAAAGCGGCCATGCACCAAGGCAGGGTCCAGTTCTTGCGCCGGGTTGAGGGAGACGACCACTGGCTGGCTAAAAGGTAAAGGCTGCAACATATTGAGCAGGTAATGCAGGCAAACGCGTGGCCCATTTTCCCCGTTGATTGCGCCAGCCGTGCGCTGGTAGTTCCACGCAGCCCAGGCTTTTTTGCGGCGCGGCAGCACCGAGGCATCGGTATGCAAGACCGCCACATTGGGCTGGTAGCGGATGGCGCTTAAGGTCTGGCGCTCCTGGCCGCTGGCATCACCCAGCAAGGCCAGCGCCTGGTCGCTGTGGGTGGCGATGACCACTTTGTCA